>JAPWKE010000002.1 GCA_028283655.1 Acidobacteriaceae bacterium
AGGATGACAAATATATCTTAAATAATTCTTATAGTTGTAGTTATTACTCTCATATATCCTGTACGAGTCCTGCACAAAAACGAGGATTCAACGACTTGCAGTGAAAACCTGCACAGAATCTGCACAGAACGCGTCTGAATCAGTGGAGGCGATTATGGCATTCGTCACCGACAAAGCGGAACTCAAGCCGGGATTGGTGATCTTCCGGCGTGGCGACGTAGAGCATCGCATGTGGTACTGCCGCATGAAGATTCCGAAGGCAGACCGCTACAAGACCATTTCTCTCAAGACAACCGACGTTGAAGTGGCGCGGGAACGCGCCTTCGACCAGGATGCGGACATCCGGTTCCGCCTGAAGCATGATGTCCCGGTATTTAACCATCCCTTCCGCGAGGTTGGCCGAGAGTATCTGTTGACGCAAGAGGCGCGTGCGCAACGCGGGGAGATCAGTGCGGCGCGTCCAAAAAAGATTCGCGCCATCATCGAAGGAGCCTTGGACAGGTATGTGGGTTCCACCCAGGTTCATTTGATTGGGGATGAGCTATGGGGTGGTTATCCGGCGTGGCGAAGAGTCAACGGAGCGGGACGTCTGAAGCGGAACGGTGTCCGCGAAGTCAGCGATGAGATGGCGCAGGAATTTGCGGATAAGGAAGCGGAGCGCCGCACAAAGACTCAGAACTCTCTTGGTATTCGTGTTTTGAAGCCTATCAAGGTGGAACCGTCCGAGGATCGGACGGTTCCTTTCATCAGTGATTCTACAATCCGCTTCGAGATGTCGATCTTCGGCGCGGTGATGAACTTCGCGATCAAGAAACGGTACGTTCCTGCCAGCCAGCGATACGACGAGCGCCCGAAGCTCAAGACCATGCGGCGGGATGAGTTCACATTGGAGGAGTACCGCAAGCTCCATACGGTCGGCAGGAAATGGATCGCGGAAGCGGACAAGCCTGCGAGTACCTGGTACCGCACCGTCACGTACAACATGATCCTGATTGCCTGCAATACAGGGATGCGGCCAGCAGAGATGAAGAATCTCCGCTGGCGGGACATTATGCCCGCAAACGACCACGAGGGACGCGAGATTGTTGTGCTGTTCGTGCAGGGTAAAGGAAAATCAAGAAAGCTGGTGGCTCCGAAGAGTGTCGGCGATTATCTGGAACGCATCCGCTCGATCTCCAAAGCTACTGGGCTGGAAGATGGGGTATTTACCACTGTGAACGGCAAGCCTGCAAAGAGTCTTTATGTCTCTTTGATTGCCGACCTTTTGGACAAAGCAAACCTGCGCGAAGGCACGCAGGGCGTGCCGAGATCGACCTACTGCTTCCGACATACCTATGCCACGCTGCGATTGCAGGAAGGCGTTGACGTGTACTTCTTGGCTGAGCAGATGGGAACGTCCGTGCAGATGATCGAGCAGCACTATGGCCATGTGAACACGATCAAGCATGCGGACCGCGTGCTACAGGGGATGACAGGATGGGAGCTTCCGCATTCGGACGACACCAAAGCTAAAGCGTCGAAGGCAGCGGAGACCCACGATAAATCAAAGAAAAGAGAGGTCAGCGCCACAGGCCGCGCTGACCGTTCACTCCGTAGCCGTCTTTCGCCGGAGCCGTGGCGGAGGCGGGCGTAGGGAGGGTTCGATGCCAATGACTTTTTCGGATATGGGTTTGGATTTGCCGCTGCCCCGCCGGGGCGCTCTTTAGCGGCAAACCCCCGCGCACATGCCGCCGCTGGCGGCTGTCTTCGTGCAGTTCCTATCTCCTACTTGCCGCGAAGGATTGGTCGAGGCCCCGGAAACAATAATCTGCCGCTTGCAGACTAATCATGTTACAGCGAATCCCAGTGCATTTATCCTCTGCTACACCAGAAATTTAGGCGTTCCTGCAAGTCAGGTCTTTACGAGCGATTCTGACGAGATTGGTGACTGCCTTGTGAACGCGGGCGGGGACCGTTTTGCCGATTCGCAGGTTTCACAGGTCATTCGAAATGTGGATGAAGACACTAGAGAATTCTGCAACGAATGTCAGAATTCTCTGTCAGCTACGCATTAAGCGATAACACCTCATCTGTATCGCTCCTTGCGGAAGGAAAACCTCCATGAAGACTTGCGCGTATACGTTCCGTTGCCCTGCTTGGGCAGAGGCTGGTTATCGGCACAGTGGAGCAATCCATGGCACCGAGACCCTCTTTCCCGGCCCCCTCAACGCGCAATGCAGACGGTTGATTTGGTCTGCCTGTCTGTTCGTTGTCCTTTGTGGGATTGCTACAGTGCAAGCGCAGTCTTTCCAAAAGCCAGATATAACTTCAGCCGATCAGGAACTCACTGGCTATTCACTTGTTACGAAAGCCTACGGTCTCTTGCCGCTGAGCTTTGAGGCGAATAAAGGGCAGGAGGAGACTGCGGTAAAGTTCGTTTCTCATGGTGACGGGTATGGACTATACATGACCGACCATGGAGCCGTATTGACCCTACACAAGGGGGCACCTTGCATTGCGAATGGGGCACAAAAAAACGACAGTCCATCACGCACGGCTGCAAATGCATCTGAAGCATCCGTAATGATGGCGCGTTGTGGCGGGCAGAATGAGAAGACAACCGAAGTTATCCGGATGAATCTGGTCGGAGATCGCTCCGGTGTGCGACCGAGGGGAATCGAGCCACTGCCGGGAACCGCAAACTATCTGTTGGGCAACGACCCCACAGAGTGGCATACGAATGTGCCGACTTTCGCCAAAGTAGAGTATCCGGGGGTCTACCCGGGAGTCGACCTTCTGTACTACGGCAATCAGCGGCAGCTGGAGTACGACTTCGTTGTAGCTCCTGGCGCGAGTGCGCGACCTGTCCGCCTACATTTCACTGGAGCGGAAGACTTGCATATTGGCAACCAGGGTCAACTGAATATTCGCGTATACGCGGGTACGATCACCTTTCGCAAGCCTTCAATTTACCAGACGGTCAAAGGCCAGCGGCGCATTGTGGAAGGCGGTTTTCGGTTGCTTGCAGGCAACGCCGTGGGCTTTTTGCTTGGCAAATACGACCACACGCAGCCGCTTGTCATCGACCCGGTCCTCGCATACTCCACCTATCTGGGGGGGACTTCGTCGGACTATATCGAGGGGTTAGCTGTGGATGCTGCTGGTGCTGCGTATGTCACGGGCTACACAACATCTTCGAACTACCCGGTCACGAGCGGTGCGTTTGAGACCTCAGACAAGACGTCTGCGACGGCGTTTGTGAGCAAACTGAATGCTGCAGGGAGCGCACTTGTCTACTCCACCTATCTTGGAGGGGGCAGTGCGGGAGATTTGGACTATGGTATCAGCGTGGCTACTGATTCAAGCGGAGCTGCATATGTCACCGGGCATACTCGGTCGAAGGACTTTCCGATAACCGCCGGGGCGCTACAGCAGACAAATAATGCCTCTATTGACAACCAACAGGATACAGGCTTCGTAACCAAACTGAACGCCACCGGTACGGCGTTGGAGTATTCCACATTCCTGGGTGGCCGCGCACTGACGGAACCGAGCCAGATCGTCGTTGACTCAAATAACAACGCCTATCTGTGTGGTATTACGTTTGCGCCAGATTTCCCTGTGACATCCGGGGCCTTCCAAAGCGTCAATAAATCCGCAAGCCATGCCAGTTGGAATGGTTTTGTCTCCAAGCTCAATGCCAATGGTACGGCGCTGCTCTATTCAACCTATCTTGGCGGCAGCGGCGAAACAGATTCAGTGGGTTCTGGCACACCGGTAGACTTCGACTTTGGCATCGCAATCGATGCAAGCGGGAGTGCGTATGTAGAGGGATACTCTCATTCGACGGATTTTCCGATAACCACGGGGGCTTATCAAACGGTCAACAAGGGCTTTGTGTCCACCGGTGCGCCCTACAATCCAAGTATCACTCTTTCCAAACTGAACCCTGCGGGAACGTCACTGTTGTACTCCACCTATCTGGGGGGAGTGAACGCGTCTTACAGCGGCGGCATCGCAGTTGACAGCACGGGGGATGCCTATGTGACCGGTTACACCTATGCGACTGATTTTCCGGTGTCCTCTGGAGCGTTTCAGACAACAAATAAGGGTGAGACCTCTGGGAATGCCAGTCCCAACCTCTTTGTGACCAAGGTGAATTCGAGTGGGACGTCGTTGGTGTATTCGACATACTTGGGTGGCAGCGGTAGCTATGCCCATCTTGGTGATTTCGGTGCAGGCATCACGGTGGATGCATTCGGTAATGCTTACGTTACGGGATATAGCGTTTCGAGCGATTATCCGACTACGAGCAATGCTTATCAAAGTACAAATGCGGGAGCATCGGCTTTGAACGCCAATGCCATGCTCAGTGAACTGAATACAAGTGGATCGGCTTTAGTATATTCGACGCTTCTGGGAGGCAGCGGACAGAACAGCAATGCGGGGGACCGAGCACGTGGGGTCGCACTGGATTCCGCAGGCAACGCCTATATCGCGGGCTATACGAACTCGCTGAATTTTCCCGTCACCACGGGAGCGTATGAGACAGCCCTAAGCTCGAATTCGAGTGTGACTGGTTTTGTGACGAAATTTCCGTTGGCTCCAACGGTTGCAACCGCGACACCAACATTTTCTCCGTCCGCTGGTAGCTACGCCACGGCACAGTCGGTAACGATTTCCGATACAACGAGTGGCGCTACGATCTATTACACGATCGATGGGACGACACCTACGACATCCTCGACGCTCTACACTGGTTCCTTCTCCGTTTCGTCCACGGAGACCATCGAGGCCATCGCCGTGGCTAGCGGTTACTTGAACTCAGCGGTGGCAACGGCAAAGTACACCATAGAAACACTCGCAGCGACGCCGATATTCTCGCCTGTTCCTGGGACCTACACTACAGTGCAGACGGTGACGATCTCCGATGCGACGAGTGGCGCTACGATTTACTACACAACGAACGGTACAATGCCGACAACCTCGTCTGCGACGTATACCGGCACCCTCACAGTCTCCTCCACGGAGACCCTTGAGGCGATCGCTGTCGCAAGTGGTTATGCCAACTCTAAAGTGGCGATGGGGGCGTACACGATCAACCCTGGCACAACAGCAACGCCAGTATTTTCCCTCGCTCCCGGGACCTATACCTCAACGCAGAGTGTGACGATTTCCGACACGACTCCCGGTGCAACAATCTACTACACAACGAATGGCACAACGCCGACAACTTCTTCGACGCTGTATACGGGCGCCATCGCGGTTTCTTCCACGGAGACGCTTAAGGCAATCGCTGTTGCAAGCGGCTACGCCGACTCCGGAGTGGCAACTGCTGCCTACACGATCAATTTGGCTGCAGCAGCGATGCCGACATTTTCACCTGCCCCAGGAACTTATACGACAACGCAAAGTGTGACGATTTCCGACACGACTCCCGGCGCAACAATCTACTACACAACGAATGGCATAACGCCGACGACCACGTCCACAAAGTACACCGGAGCCTTCTCTGTTTCTTCGACCGAGACCATTGAAGCTATCGCCATGGCTTCCGGGTATACGGACTCCGCAGTGGCAACGGCGTTCTACACCATCGCTTCCGTGCCCGTGCCGGCGGCTACGCCAACGTTCTCTCCCGCAGGGGGAAACTATACGACGACTCAAACGGTGACGATCTCCGATTCGACGCCGGGGGCGACGATTTACTACACCCTCAATGGATTGACTCCAAGTACGGCATCGACTCTGTATACCGTACCTATCACCGTGTCTGCGACGGAAACCATCGAGGCCGTTGCTGTAACGAACGGATACCTCCAATCCGCTGTGGGGATGGCGGTATACACCATTACGCCCGTGACCACGGTGAAGCAGTCGACATCGACTAGCCTTGTCGCAACCGGAGGTGTCGGCAACTACACGCTAACGGCGACTGTAACGGCCAGCGGCAAGGCGCCGCCGACAGGGACCGTGAGCTTCAACGACACCAGCAACAGTGGCGTGGCGATTACCACCGCGCCTCTGAATCCTGCAACCCTTGCGTTGGGTTTTAGTGCCAGCGGCATTTTCAAAACCGGCAATCAACCGGGAGGAGTGGCCGTGGCCGATCTCAACGGAGACGGCAAGCAGGATATTGTGATCGCCAACAATGGTGATGAAACTATCAGCGTACTGCTCGGCAACGGCGACGGGACCTTCCAACCGGGTGTCACGTATTCCACCAACGATTTCTTTCCCGATGGCGTCGCCATCGCCGACCTGAACGGTGATGGCAGGCTCGACTTGGTGATCTCAAACTATGGTGGCACCGTCGCCGTGTTGCTTGGCAACGGCGATGGGACCTTCCAGGCAGCGAAGAACTACGCGGCCGGTGGGGGGCTCGACAATCCAGTGTTGGCAGACTTTAACCACGACGGCAAACTGGATATTGTCGTCTCGGTACCGGCTGGAAATGCAGTCAGCGTGCTGTTGGGTAACGGCGATGGCTCGTTCCAGAACGGTGTACTTTATCCGATGGGCAATTACGTCCGGCAGGTAGAAGTGGGTGATTTCAACGGCGATGGCAATGTGGACCTTGTTGCCACAAACAACAATGACAATACTGTTGGAATTCGGTTAGGCAACGGCGATGGAACCTTCGGGCCACAAACCACTTTTGCCGTAGGCAGTGGGCCACAGTATGCGCTAGTAGCGGACTTCAATGGCGATGGCAAACTCGATCTCGCGATCTCCAACGGCAATATCAATACCATAAGCATCCTTTTGGGGAATGGTGACGGCACGTTCAACCCGCAGGTGACCTATCCCGCCGCCAGCACGCCGGATCAGATCGCGCTGGCGGATATAAACGGTGATGGCAAAACAGATCTTGTGGTTGGCCAAGGATCCGGTTCCATCAGTGTGCTTCTGGGCAATGGAGACGGTACTTTTCAGCCGCCGATAACGATCACAACCACGCTGCCTGATCCGGAGGAGATCGCCGTGGCAGACTTTAATGGCGACGGACGACCCGATATTGTTGGGCTAGGGAACCTAGCATCAAGCGCTATTGTTGAGTTGAATGGACAAACGGAGACTGCGACCGCAACTGGTGTCTCAGTAACGGGCATAGGGACGCACTTGGTCGATGCCGTATACCCTGGCGACACCAATTATCTGGGCAGTACTTCCAATACTGTGCCTCTGGTTGGCGTTGTCTCCCCACAGACCGCCGCGCCAGTGTTTTCTCCGGCGGCTGGCGCCTATACGACCACGCAAAGCGTGACGATCTCCGATGCCACGCCGGGGTCAACAATCTACTACACCACCAATGGTGATACGCCGACCACTTCATCCACGCTTTATAGGGGCCCGATCACGGTGGCATCTACGGAAACCATCGAGGCCATCGCGGTCGCAACTGGCTACACGCAGTCTCCGATTGCCAGCGCGCTTTATACCTTCACCGTCGCTGGGGCCTCGGATTTCAGTTTCACGGACAATCTGAACGCGCTTAATCTGAGTCAAGGCCAATCAGGCACCACGAACCTTACGGTGATTCCAATCAATGGCTTCAACCAAACGGTTACATTCTCATGCTCCGGACTTCCCTCAGAATCGACATGCAGCTTCGCTCCTGTGAGCGTAATGCCGAACGGTTCAGCGACAAACTCCGTACTAACTATCACGACCACCGCTCCTAAATTTGCAATGTTGGATAGGCCGTCTTCGCGACAGGATAGGACAAGCATTGTGACTCTCGCCCTTCTTCTCGGTATGTTCGCAGGATGGCGATGCAGGCGGAAGGCTCCAGCGCTTTGCGCGCTTGTGCTCGGCGGCGCTCTTTTGTTCCTGCCCATGGGTTGTGGTTTGGGTAAGGTCCCTGTCACTGATCCAGGAACACCTGCGGGGACAAGCCAGATTACCGTAAAGGCCATCAGCGGAGGTACCACAGTGATCCAGCACACCGCTACTCTGACGCTCGTCGTCCATTCCTGATGGATGTGGAGTGGAGGAAATCATCTCGTGGCTCTACTTCAGGTAGCGCTCCCTGAAGTTCGAAGTAGAAGCCTCGATGTTGATGGGAGCGAGTTGAGTTGTCCGGTTTAGCTTCCGGAGTATTTGTTCAGCACACGGGTTCTTGGATGAGCGTTTGTGGGCGTGTAGAGGCGCACCAGCGCCTCGAAGCTCCTACGTCGGCCACACGCCCCGCAGTTCTGCCTAGTCGTTACAGAATTGCATTCATAATGACACAGTTCAAGCGCATGCCCACTCGTGAACAAACGTTTCTGTCAGATACACGCACTGAGCTCAGCAAGGACATTGTCTTGAGCGAATACACACTCAGAACGGCGCATCGGAGGACCTCGTGTCCTTGGCGGGTGCAGACTCCCGCAACTGCTTGGCCCATTCCAGTGCTTTCGCTTTAGCCTGAGCGTGCGCGGCGACTACGGTATTCACTAAGCCGAAGTCCGGGTCTCCGGTGGGGCCGGGATTAGGTGCGATCGCCTCCGTAGAGCCGCCATATGGCCGGTAGAAAAGCATGAGAGTATCGTCCACACTTTGCCACATTTCGAGGGATGGATATTTCGCATTCTTCAGCGGGGGATCATGCCTGCCGTACTTAGTCAGAATCTGATCGTGGAACTTTGCGCGGTCCTCTTCCGACTTAATATGCATGACGAACAGCACGCCTTGCGCCACGATGGCAGGCGACTCTGCATCCGGATTTTCGGCAAAGTCCACCATGGCTGTCCATTGCGAGCTTTCTATCTTGAGCCTTGAGGTGTGTTCGCCTGCATGCAGCTTGGACGGTTCCTTCGTCTCTGTGAAGGGCAGCTTCTGTTGCCGGAGAAGTGTGACAGTTTGATCGTAGGACAAGCCCGGTTTAATAGAGAGAATCGTGAAAGAGTGGGTATTGCCGGGTTCTACTTGGGCCGGAACAAACGTCGATCCATCTTCGCTGACGCCTCCGCCCACACGTGTTTTTACGTGATCGAAACGAAGATAGGTGCCCTGCGGCACGGAGAGATTCGCGCCACGCGTAATGACAAACCGGCCTGCATCGCCGGAGAGCTCTATTCCATTCTGTGTGACCACATGAATCTCGGTGGGGTCCGTTTCAATGATTCGCCCACCGGCAGTGATAGAACTCATGGTGATCTGCACGACCGGGTCACCGGTCATGATGTCCTGCGAACTTCCTTCGACCAGTGAGACCGGAGAGCCGGGAGGAACGGTTACGCCACCCATGGGAGTGGACTGGACAACGCTGCCGGCAAAGACATGGTTATAGGCGCGATGATTATCGACCGTTTCGTCCACGCGCACGATGAGGCTCTGTTCGCCGTCGCCCGGTGAGTAAATGATCTCAGGAGTATCTACAGGATGCACCCAAGCATAGACCCCTGTGTCCACTTTGACATCGTTGAAGCGTATCAGGGCACCTGTTGGTGCGGCTGCCTGCGACCCCACAATGATAAGCCCTGAGTGCGGGGCGTTTTCCGGAAGAGTAGCTCCCGAAGCGTCCACAGCGCTTACTTGCCCCGCATCACGGATGCCGGTGGACTTTCCGTTTCCCTGAATGGCGCACAGGCTGATGCGTTGCCGTGTGGCCGAAAGCTGTCGAACCACGATCTCCGCCAGCGAGCCGGCTGGATAGAGATTGCCGTCCAGAGTGACCGACTGGGTCAGTGCGCCGTAGTAGATGTGTGGGGCTTTCCGAGGCCCGCTCGGCCCTCCTGTGTTGGCGAGGGCCTTCATCGCTTCGCCAAAAGTAAGCTTCTTCGGCGGCGGAGGAATGATCGGCTCCAGCATCTTGACGGTGACCTGCTGCGCGGACGCAGCCGTGCTCAAAGGCAAAAGGGTAATGAAGAGAAAGGCCGCTCGGCGGAAAAAAGACTGCATGTCACGATACCTCAGTAGATTGTGGTGAATGTTGATGTAGTTCAAGGATGTTGGCCCAGCATGTGGGTTTGGAGCGCCTTGATATGCGGCGTTACAACAGGAGCTGCGACGCCGATAAATTGCCATAGGACGCCGTTGGTTCTTGTGGCCCACGCATTTCCTGAGCCGTCGAGTTGCAAGTCGCTTGTCCCGTAGCTGGTGCTCGGCCCAAAGCCGTTTCCTCCACTGAGGGCAGTACCGTCCGTCCCAAGAAGCAACACACCGTTTCCGCCGCCGAACCAGAGTCGTTTGGCTCCGTCAATCCCGGCTCCTGAAGCAGGTCCGTAGCGGGCAGGCCACGGGTACGATGTGTACTGCCCCGAGGTGGAAGCATGAACGACAGATGCCTGGTCGTAACAACTGAGCCACGCTCCGCTGTTTCCGTCCGGCACAAGCACGCCGAAGCCTGTGGTGTTGCACGTATAGGGAAGCTGGGAATAAACGGCTGCTGACGAAGGGTTCAGGACACCGAAATATGCGTTCGCTATGCCTGTGTAGAAGTTCGACGTGCTGTAGGCTGCTCCCCAAAGGGTCCCCGTATCGTCCACCATGATGAGTGCCGGTGCATGAGCACTCAACTGGTACGGAAGAAGCGCATTGCCGCTCGTATCGAACGCAAGCGCTCCGATACCATACGCACTTTGCGAATAAGAGGGGACCCAAATTTTATTGTCGGGTCCAATGGTAATGGAACCCATGGCACCTGGCACATACGTTGTAGCGGACACGCCGGTGCTGCCGTAAACGCCCGAGGCCGGGGAAGCCGTGCCCGTCGGCGAAAAGCTCACAAGGCCGTTGACGGCGTTTGCATACTGCGAATAAGCGCCGACCCAGATATTGCCAGTTTGGTCGAGAACAATGCCTTCGCAAAAGCGAAGGTTGCCGGTGTACCCCGGAGACGAGAACTGTGCCGTGAGCGGTGCACCCAGGGGGCTGAGTTGTTGTACATAGACGGAGCCAAACTGGCCAGCGCCGGTGCAGTACCAGACATTGCCTCCTCCATCGATGGTTGCATATGACACGGTAGCGCTATTCGTAGACGGCACTGGCGCGTAGGAAACCATAAGGGTCCAGTCATTTGGCGTGGAGGAATTGACCGTCGTCGGTTGAAACGGTGCGGTGGACGATACGAGCGTGTTGAGCGCGGAGACGTTGTTGCCTGGGTTCAGCGCGATGTCGAGGGCTGCACCCAGAGTGTCTGTCGGAGCGGATCCGCCCGGCGGTGTTGCATTCGCATATAGCGTTGAGCAGGCATTGCTTCCATTGGACGAGTTGATGCAGGTGGCGAGGATGTCTGCCAGCGAGTTGATGGTGGCCTGCGGAAGTGTGCCGACCCCGTTGACCGTGGTTCTACCTGCGATTCCGGTGGAGGGGGAAACGATGTTCATCGCTGTGGCGAAAGCGTTTTGCAAGCCGACGAGGTTGGTGCTGCTGGTGCCGATCGAGTCCGATTCCGGAGCCATGAACTGGGCTAAGGAATATACGCCGGCAATGGTTGTCTCTTCGTTCAGGATTACGAACGAATTTGGGTCAAGCGTGTAGCTGCTGCCGGTGAAGTAGCTGCAGCTGCCGAGAGCAACCATCATGGCGATGCTGTTGTTGTCTGTCCCGTCACTCAGCCCGGGGTTGCCGCCGCGAGCGATCAGATAGAGAAGGCTGTCAGCACTTGGGCAGGTGTACTGACCGCTGATGCTAAAGCGTCCGGCAGAGTCTGTGGTGACATAGCCGGGTGATGGAAGCAGGGATGTGGAGCCGGTGCCATAGCCGGATGTCCCCGCAGCGTAGAGGTAGAGCTTTGTGCCACTGACGGGCTGTTGTCCCCCATGAACCATGCCTGTGAATGATGAGCCTGGCACAGATTGGGGGCCTGGAGCAGGAGTGAAGCCGCAGCCCGTGAGGATTAGGAGGCTCAGGAAGAGCGTGAACAATGTAAAAGAAGAGGAATAGGAACGCACTTTGCACTGCGCGGTTTGTAAGCGAAATGGGGCAACCATACGAAAGCAGCAGATGCGCATCACTGAACTCCAGAGAAAGATCGTTATCTTCTCAATGCGGAAAGCAGACTGCTTTTTGACATAGCGGCATCAGGAAAATTTCGAGACGTTCGGAACCGCGCGATAACCGTGAAGGCGCTAGCTCCTTTCATTGGTTCTTATGTTGGAAAAACGCATATTCCACGCATAGAGAGGTAGTTCCCACTTTCAGCGGTGGCAGGATTGTAATGTCGTGGTTGGGGGCAAGGATCATCGGACGTGGGCTGCTGAGGTGCGAATCTGTTGTCGGAGCGGAGTGAGGGCGCAATGGGCAGGGCAGGTAAATGGGGACGTCGATTTCTGTGTCTCTGGATTGTTTGCGTTGTCACGTGGCCGCTCCTGACGTTAGCGCAGCATTACCCTGTTCTGCCTATCCCGGACGCGCCACATGGGATCAAAGTTTTCTTTCAGGACAGTCACTCACGGCTATGGGTCGGTACTGAAGAAGATCTTTTCCTTTTCGATGGTGCGCATTTCTACTCCATGCACGGTGCGGGCTTTCCGAGGGAGTCTGTGACCGCTATCGCTGAAGACAGTGAACAAGGATTATGGGTTGTTACCAGCACACTGACGTCAACGGTTGAGGGCAATAGCGTGAAGGCCTCTGGTGGAATTTATCGGGTCTTCAACGGACGAGTCGAAAAAATAATGAATGGGGGATTCGAGAGCGTAGTCCTTGCTGGCAAGGATGTGATGCTGGCTACCAGAACCTCTGATCATCGTTTGGAGTACAACGACCTCTTTCGATTCCACAAGCAAGGAACGCAATGGAATGCAGAGTTGCTGTTGCAACATCAAGCGGGTACTTTGACGGTCGATCATCAAGGCTCGATCCTTTTTCCCTGCCCTACAGGATGGTGTGAACTGTCGCGCGAACAGGTGGCCGGTTGGCTGACGTTCGGTACGAGTCCGCTGAAGCATCGGGTTGCTAGCGGCGGAGACGCTTTACATATCGTTCTCCGTGATCGCTTCGGCTGCGTTTGGGCTAGAAGCTTTTCTCGGGGCTTTGTCGGCTGTAATAAGGGTGATGTGGTCTCTTTGTGGGCTTCGGAGTTACTGGGGCCAGCAAGCACCTACCTCTTGCAGGAGGGGCCGGATGGTCGTGTGCTTGCTTTTACTTCTGGAGGCCTGTTTTATGGACGTCCGGATGCGTACCACGTGTTGCGCTCGGAGAACGGTTTGCCTGACGCCATCAGACTCGCCTTCGCGGCGCAGGATGGTACCCTCTGGATGGCTGGATGGGTAAACGGGTTTTACCGTGTTCCTTATCCATTTCAGATGGAGTATTGGACGCAGCGTGACGGAGTAAACGGCGGATCAGCGATCGAACGTGTAGGCGGCAAGATGTTCTATGCCAACGATGGAATATTCTCGCTGGATGCTTCACGCAAAAGTTGGCAGCGACTGCCTGGGACCCAGTCTCTTGGTACGGTTACGGCTTTGCATTCCATGCCCGATGGCACGATGTATGCTGCGGCATTCGGACATCCCATCAGCCGCATCAGCGCATCAGGAGTGATGGTTGCAACCTCTGTACGGGGGGAAATCGGGAGATCCCTCGAGGGGGATGATCACGGTCAAATCTGGATGGGCGGTCAAGGGCTCTTCAAAATACGACAGGCAGGCTCGTCGCTTAACCTGGTTAGCCAAAATGTCGGCCATGATCAAGTGAATGCAGTGGGGTTCGATCCGTCGCACAAGACACTCTGGGCCTATAACGATGAGAGGATTCTCAGCATTAGAGATGGCCGAAGGTCACAAATTAGTGCTGATGACGGTCTCCCTGGCGGATTTGGGGTAGGCATGGCTGTCATGTCGAATGGTGACCTCTGGCTGGCGCAGGCTGGCGCCCACTTTACATGGCTGGAAAACCCGAACCGTGATCCAGGTAAGCCTTTCAGAGTTCATCTTTTCAAAGAGACAGAGGATATTGGCCACGCTTACTTGAACTTTATCGGAATCGATCACCGGGGCTGGCTGTGGCGCGGAACAAATATCGAAGATACGTATGTTGCCGATGCTGCGCACGCTAAAGCGGGTCTCTGGATTCGTCTGGGTATTCAGGATGGGATTCCTGTACAGGGAACAGGACGAGGGTCCTTTTTCGCAGACAAAGATGACTCTGTCTGGTACTCCGCGGGAAACAACATAGTGCACTTCCATCCGAGGGATGGCTTTGCCACGGATTTCTCGTCGCCAAAGGTGTTCCTCGCTGGTATGAGTATCGGCAGTCGAGGGCCTATCCTTGCGGAGGCAAATCAACATATACCGCATGGTGAGAATCTTGTCGCACATATTGGTTCTCTGCAGTTCGACCGCCGCAGCGCGTTGCATCTCCGCTATCGCTTATTACCTGAACAGAAAGCATGGCAAAATACGCGGGGCCTCGATTTGCCTCTAGGCAAACCGAGCACGGGAAATCATACGCTGCAGGTACAAGCACAGTTCGCTACCAGCAGTTGGTCTGAAACGATAGAAGATAGCTTCGCCGTTGCGTCTCCAGTCTGGCTTTCCTGGCCTGTCCTCGCAGGCTTCTGTGCGACATTGAGCATCGCAGCTATACCGTTCGTGCATTGGCGCAGGAAACAGCGAGAACGTGCAGCTAAAATGCTGCCTGACCTGGCAGAGCTTCGCCTCGAAGCACTTTCACCTGAGGTACATCGGCTCAAAGGCCGTTTGCTCAACAGCCGGTATGAGGTTGGGCGAATCCTTGCGCGCGGAGGTTTTGCGGCAGTCGTTGAAGGCCGCGATTTGAATCAAAGCGGTTCGCCTTGCGCTATTAAAATCTTTCGCCAGGAACTGATAGAGAAAGAGTGGATGTTGCGGCGTTTTGAGCAGGAGGTCGCAGCGCTGCGACGCATCCATCATCCGAACGTCGTAGCAGTGCTCGACAGTGGTATTGCAGACGGAGGACTGTTCTATCTGGTGATGGAGCTCATTGACGGAGCAACGTTGCGCGAACGGCTCGACGCAGGAAGTGTCGCCCAGGGCGAAATCGCTTCGCTGCTCCGTCAGATCGGGAATGCTCTCGCGGTCATTCATGCGAATCACATTTGCCATCGCGATCTCAAGCCGGAAAACTTCATGCTGCGACGCGGGGTGGAACCAGGCCATGAACTCGTTCTGATAGATTTTTCGATTGCCATTGTTAAGGATCCCGATGAAACGATGTTCGGTCTCTCACGGGCCGCCGGAACTCTCAGCTACATGGCCCCCGAGCAGGCAATTGGCTATGCTGATACATCCACCGACATTTACAGTTTGGCGAAGATATTGATTGAGATGCTCACCGGCCAACGGCTCGCAACTCTTTTACCTGACGCTTCCATGGATCTCCCCGATTGCGTTCGCGAGCTGCTGCGAGGGTTGGGCATGAGGCTTTCACCAGCATCGATCGAGCGCATCGCTCAAGCTTTGGAATTCGATCCGGGGCGACGCCCCAAGGACGCAAACGTGTTCACGGCGAGCATTGCCGACGATCTGCAGGACAGCGTGTGAAAACTACCTTAGATGTCAAAATTCCCCCTCAATTACGCATAGAGAGATAGCTCCGTTTGGGCATTTTCACCACCAGCTAGCCGAAAGGATTTTCCATGCGCCCTTTGAGGTCTATTTACCTGTTCATCTTGTCTCTGACAATTGCCGTTGGGCCAACCACTTCAACACTCTACGCCCAGATGCCTCAGAAGAAGGCCGACACGGCGACTGCCATTCTCTCGAACAATGATGTCATCAGCCTCGTTAGCTCGGGACTCTCGGATGACGTGATTATTGCGAAGATACAGAAAGCTTCGGCGACCTCTTTTGATACCTCCATCGCCGGCCTGAGGGGCCTGAAGGCGGCGGGAGTCTCCAATGCTGTCATCAAAATGATGATTGATCCCAACGCACCACTTGCTCCATCGCCAACTCCGGGCATGGCGACCGCGCTTGTCCCACCCGATCCGGATGATCCCCACTCGCCACACACAGGTATTTATATCCAAGTGAAAGGAGATGATGGCAAATTGCACATGACCAAACTCCTAACGACCATGATGTCAGACATGAAAGGTCCCGGTTTTGGAAGCATGTTGGCTACCACGTATAGCTTCGGGATGCACAAATCCAAGTCGAAAACCGTCGTGGCAGGGGCGAAGTCCCAAACGGAAACGGTCGATCCCAACCCGGTGTTTTATGACTATACGGGAGATATGAGCATAAACAATCTATCGCTGGTCCATTTTGAGGTGAAAGGTGGCAGCCGAATGGTGACGAATATGTCTATGGGCAGCATATTTACGGGCCTGATGACAAAGGGACCGGGCGCAGACGAAAAGCAAGCATTTACAGCGGAGCTTATCCGGCCTGGGGTATACCGCTTGTCATTCACCAAGCCATTGGAGCCGGGTGCATATGCTTTTGGAGACATGATGAGTGGACAAATGATGGGGTTCCACGACTTCGATATTCTCCCTCCTCAGTGATTACAGAGATCACAACCTGTCCTTGAGCCAATTCTGTCCCTTCCTCCAGCGGCTGCGTACTTGCCGATCAGTCCAACCTGTGATCTCGACGACTTCCTGAATAGAGAAGCCCGTGAAGTAATGCATGTCTACGACCCGCGCTACTTCGGGATTGAACTTCTCCAAATTCTCCATGAGAGAACCGATCAAGAGCAGACTTTCTGCGGTGGGCTCTGTCGCGGGGATTGCGAGACCATGCGCGTCAAGGGAAAGTGCAGACACTCCAGACCCGTGACTGGCTGCGAGCCGACTCCGCGCCATATCAATCAGAACTCTTCGCATGGCCAACGCAGCAATCGCATAAAAATGGTTGCGATTGTTAACCTTCCAGTTGCCCTTGTGAAGATTCCGTATCCAGACTTCGTTGATGAGCTCGGTGGGTGAGAGCGGGACGATGAGATGCTCCCGGCGGAGAGCAGCGGTCGCGACCTGATGGAGCTTTGGCAGGACTTCCCGCAGCACCGCCTCCGCAATGTCTCTCTCTTGGCCGGTATAGCGGCGGAGTTGCTCCGTGAGATTAATCTCCATTCCATTCTTTCCTGCATTGCTCAATTGGGTGTTCAGCACATATTGTGTCGTTATATCCGATAGAGTGACACGGTCGAACTGGGATTCTATGGCTTCGTATTGAGCGGAGTTGAGAAGGCCGCCGCGATGTCAACAATCAATCGGACAATACGAATTCTAGAGTAGCGCTTCTCCGGATGCTGTTTCCCGCGTCGCGTCAACGCGTCGGCGTCCTGGATTTTTTGAGTATTTCGCGGCTCAATTCCTGGCACGCAGTTCTTCCTGTCAACGCTTCGTATCCAGCCTTGCGACCGTGCCCGCATGACTCGGAGTCGGTGTGGCTCGCTGAGCCTTCACCGTACGGCTCTTGCATCCGCTGCATCTTGCCGGCATGATGCTCTACATCGTGGCCTCCAATCTGGTTGCTACTGCGTTTGAAGAGCACGATGCTTGCGCATCGGGTTGGCGCTACGACACATCACCCCCATCAGGGAACTGTAGAGCGCTCTGGCGTTAGCGCCGGTGAACGTGTGTAAATTGAATGATTTAGCGATATGGCGTTTACGACGGTAAACGCCATATCACTTCTGTAGACCTGAGGCTTCGCTCCCGCATGATTTCCGTAAACACATTGGTGGAGCGAGAGTTACGGTTTGGTGGCGTGAAACAGCCGCTTGACCTGAAATCACCGTCAGGCGCATGTTGGTAGACAGGCGGGCTTTCGATGGAGACTCCGCACGGCCCCATTCCGGCGATGCCAGGCGCTCCGGAGAGTGCGCAGGAGAAGCCCGGCTTCCGCACCAAAACCATCGCTACGCGTATCACTCCAGAGGAGCTGCGGGAGGTCGAAGCCGCTGCCGATCGGAGTGGCAAGACGCTCGCGGTATGGCTGCGCGAGCTTGCCCTGAAGGCGGCGAGAGAGCGCCCCGCCGACCCCACGGAGTTGTTGCTGACGGAGATTTCGGCACTCCGTTTTATGCTTCTCAATTTCTTCCACGCGGCGGCCTCGGCGCAATCCGAAGGCACATATCTGCGCCCGGAATCGGTCATCAAAATCCGCGATACGGCGGAGGGGAGGAAGCTGGCCGACGCCCGCAAATTACTCGCCGCTTTTCTCGCCGGGGAGGATCAAACGGGAGGGGAAAAATGAGCGCCGGGGCGATGCGTTTCCCCAGCCGGGGCCGATGGCTTCTGTGGCTAATTTTGCTCTTCGTGCTGGGACCGTTTGTGGTGATCCTTCCGGCATCTCTGTGGCTTGGCTGGACGATGAATACCGTCCAGAACTTCTACCTCGGGACCTACGCCGCCTGTTCCATAGCCGCCGGAACACCCGACAGACTGATGGAGGTGAAGTGGGCCGAAAAGACGGCACCGAATCGGAAGCCGGAAGCGCTGTTGCCGGAGGATGCGGTAAGGGGTTCCGACCCCAGGCAGCCACTCGCGTTGAGTCCAAAAGCTCTGTCCGAGGGCTGGAGTGGGGTGACGATTGTGCCTGCGCAGGAGGTTCGTGCGAAGGAGTTGCAAGCGTACCTGCGGGACACGATCTACGACGGCGACAGCGCATGGCTGATCTTTCTTCGACCTATGCTCTACCTCGCGGCGATAGTCCTGTCCCTTTACCTTCTGTGGCTTTTCTTCGGCCATAAACTTCGCCTTGACCGGAAACATGAGCAGCGTCATGGACGCCGTACCAAGGGGCCTGAATTGATCGCCGCGTTGCGCAGTTCCAGCGATGGCGGTGTCCGTTTCCAGATGGAGCGTGAAGGCACTTTGGGTCGATTCTTTCCCCATAGCAGCTTCCAGATTCCACGGCGTCTGGAAGCCAGCCACATCCTGCTGATGGGCGACACAGGTTCCGGCAAATCCTCGGCCATCCGGCAGCTTCTGCGGCAGGTCGCAGACCGGGGTGAATCCGCCATCGTCTATGACCCGGCTATGGACTTCGTTGGCGAGTTCTATAACCCGGAGCGCGGCGACCTGCATCTAAATCCTCTGGACCGCCGCTGTCCGTGGTGGAACCTTTCGGATGAGGTCGATGAGCTAGAGACGGCTACAACCATCGCCGCTGCGATGCTGCCGGAGAAGGAGTACGAAAAGGACTTTTTCACGGCTGCGCCGCGTCGAGTTCTGACCCATCTTCTGCGGTATCGTCCGCACGTCCACCAGCTATTAAAGTCGATGAGCGATCCGGCGGAGATCATGCGCCGACTGGAAGGAACACCGCACGCCGCGCTGCTCGATCCCGGCGCACCGGCGCAGAGGGCAGGTGTTCTCTCCAGCCTGAATCTCATCGCCGACAGCTTGGAGTTAGTACCGCGCACGCACCAAGCCGCGCCCGGTTTTTCGACGGCTTCCTGGCGGTTCCAACGCACGCGCTGGGTCTTCCTGACTTCCTCTGCGGCCTACCGGGAGAAGGTGCTGCCGCTTCACGCTGCATGGCTCGACCTGTTCATCCTGCGCATGATGCAGCCATGCGCGAACCCCGCGAAGCCGGTATGGTTCGTGCTGGATGAATTGGCGAGTCTGAACAAACTGCCGCAGCTTCATACCGCCGTGACCGAGAACCGCAAGTACGGTAATCCCGTCGTGCTTAGCTTGCAGGGACGCAGCCAAATGGAGAAGCGCTACGGCAAGGACGCTGAGGCCATGCTTTCGCAGCCCGCGACGAAAATCTTCTTGAAAACATCTGAGCCTCGTGCAGCGAAGTGGATCTCCGACAGCATCGGGGAGATCGAGGTCGAGCGGCTGAAGGAGTCACGCAGCATGGGACTGTTGCGGGCGAAGAAGAGTTTTGCGATGGAGATTGCGACCAAGCCGCTCGTCATGGCTTCCGAAATCGCCGGGCTTGCGCCACTCACCGGGTTCATCAAACTGGAGAACCATGTCGTCCCTGCAAAATTCCGGCTGGCAAAAAAGGAGAGCAAGCAGCCGGAGTTTCTGGAGCGGACACTTGCGTCGTCCCAACCGCGCAAGGTGGATGCCGTAAAGACTTCCGCTCCTGCCAAAGCTCCCGAAACGAAGAAGCCTGTTCAGGCAGCTTTGCCGTTGGAGGAAAAGCCCGCTGTGAAGCGAGCAGGGTTTATCTGGGATGAGTCCAAGGGTATTGAGTGATTCTTTATGATGACGCTTTCCAAGCCGTTATCAGCGGGTCAGGTACGGACGTACCATGAGCGGGAGTTTGCGTCGGAGCGGCAGAACTATTGGAGCCGCGATCAGCAGGGGCATAGCGAGTGGCAGGGCCAGCTTGCAAAAGAGTGGGGACTGTCCGGTGCCGTGGGTGACGAACAGTTTGCTCGGCTGACCGAAGGCCAGCATCCTTTTACCGAACAGCAGATGGTGAAGCATCAGGTCTCGCGCACCTACGAAGGCAAGGGTGGCAAAGAAGTCACGAGCATGGAGCATCGTGCGGGATGGGATGCGACATTCTCCGCGCCGAAGTCTGTTTCGCTGACGGCACTCGTTGGTGGCGATGAGCGTGTACGGCTGGCGCACCGCGAGAGCGTGCGCGTGGCGCTCAGCGAGTTGGAGCACTATACGCAAGCGCGCATCGGCAATGTCCATGCACCAGAAACCACGGGCAAGTTTGCGGTCGCAACCTTCGAGCATGATACGGCGCGACCAGTGGAGGGCTACGCCGCTCCGCAGTTGCATACCCATTCTGTAATCTTCAATGTCACCGAACGCGATAACGGCCAGACACGTTCTCTCCAGCCGCGCGAACTGTATGCTTCGCAGCACTTCGTCACGGCCATCTACCGGTCGGAGTTGGCCGCGCGCTTGCAACAGTTGGGCTATGAGATCGAGCGTGGCAAGTACAGCCAGCCGGAGATCAAAGGCTACTCCCGCGAGTATCTGGAAGCATCCAGCCCACGCCGGGAACAGATCAAAGACCATCTTCGGGAGCAAGGTTTGGACGGCGCGGGAGCCGCGCAGGTCGCGGCTCACTCTACGCGCGACCGGAAGGAGTTGTTGTCTCCCGAAGAAGTCCAGCGGCAGCATCGTGAACTCGCCGCTTTGTTCGGCCATCAGGCAGACCATGTTGTGGCCGCAGCGCGTGAACGCAGCCAGCAACAGCATCAGGAGCGAGGGCCAGAGTTGATTGCGCAGCAGTCCGTTACATACGCGCGTGACCATCTTTTTGAGAAGTCCGCCGTGCAGGATCGACGCGCCCTTTATGAAACCGCGTTGCAGCGCGGCATGGGTGAAGTGACGTACAGCCAGGTGCGGCAGGAAGTGGACAGGCGCTTTGAATCTGGCGAATTTCGGCAAGCGTCCGCATCCGTGCGTGGACCGCAGATTACGACCGCTGCGATGCTGCGCACGGAGCGGGAGATCATCGATATCCTCCACAAGACCAACGAACAACCTCGCCCGATGTTGCTCAACAGTCAGAATCGCGTTGATACCTTGAGTCGCCATCCAGAGCTAACTCCTTCCCAGCATCGTGCTGTTGAGGAAGTTTCTGCTTCGTTCGAGAAGATCGTCGGCATGGACGGCGTAGCCGGTGCGGGCAAAACGACGACGTTAGCTGTGATCCGTGCAGGAGCCGAAAACGAGGGCTATGCCGTGGAGGGTTTTGCGCCGACATCCCGCGCAGCGCAAAAGCTGGGTGAGGCCGGGATTGAAACATCCACGCTCCAGATGCACCTTGCGCGGGGAGAAAAAACGGACACCGGCGAAAAGCGACTGTACGTTCTGGATGAGTCTTCTCTCGCCTCTACCAAACAGATGCACGAGTTCCTGACGCGCCTGCACCCGAATGACCGTGTGTTGCTGGTAGGTGACAAGCGCCAGCATGAGGCTGTGGAAGCGGGCAGACCATTTGCTCAGTTGCAGCAAGCGGGTATGAAGACTGTTTCTCTGGATCAGATCGTCCGTCAGAAAGACTCGGAGTTGCGGAACGTAGTCGAGCAGCTTGCGCGTGGCGAGGTAGGCGCAGCAGTAAAGAGCTTGGACGAGCAAGGGCGCGTGCATCAGTTTCCAGGCCGCGAGGAGCGTATCGACGCGATTGCGAAGGAGTATGCGAATGCTCCTCAGAGTACGTTGGTTGTGTCACCCGACAACCTCTCGCGTATGGAGATCAATAGCCGTATCCACGCTGAATTGCAGCAGCGTGGAGTCGTCGGCAAGGAGGAATATCCTGTGCAGACATTGGTACAGCGTCAGGAACTTACCGGCGCAGCACGTACATGGGCAGAAAAGTACGAAGTCGGGGATGTATTGCGCTATAGCCGAGGTTCAAAAGAGACCGGCATTCAGAAGGGTGAGTACGCCCGAGTAGTTGGAGTCGATGCTGCAGATAATCGGATCACAGTTGCGTTGTTGGATGGACGGCAGCAGAGTTACGATCCCCGCCGACAGCAGGGCGTGTCGGTCTACCGTGAAGAGCAGCGTGCGTTCTCTGTGGGCGACCGCGTTCAGTTCACCGCGCCCGACAATGAAATAAAAATCGCCAACCGTGAACTCGCGACCGTGGAACGAATCAGCGACGGCAAATTCAATCTGCGGATGGATGGTGGCCGTTCGGTTGAGATCGACCCGCTGCGGAATCCGCATCTCGATCACGGCTATGCCGTGACCAGCCATTCCAGTCAGGGACAGACCGCCGAGCGGGTCTTAGTTAATGTCGATACGGAGTTGGGAGCCAAAGACCTGCTCAACAATCGCATGGCGTATGTGTCCATCTCGCGGGGTGCACAAGATGCACAAATCTTTACTAACGACCGCGAGAAGTTGCCGATTGCTCTTGGGCACGAAGTTTCGCAGCAGAGTGCTCATACACCGAAGATGGATGTAGGAAAAGCCGTCTCTCCGCAACAAGACGTAAGCCAGAAGATAGGGCCGCAGTCTGTACCGCAACAGGAAATCTCGCAAGGCTTCTCCATCGGTCGATAGATCATCACGGTTCTCATTTCAATCCCATATCAAAAAGCGGTTTTTTGCGGAGGAAGTTTTCCTCCGCGCTTCAACCGCTTCGCGTTTTCCGCTACCACCTCTGCGGGAGGCTTCCTCCCGCAACGCCCTCCTTATAGTTCTTGTGCGCTGATGCGCACTGGATAAGGAAACCAAGCCTTTCTTGGGGGCGCTGCCCCCGCGCTCTCCAAGGCCATTCGCCCTTCGGGTTTTGGCTCCCCCACGCTTACGCGCGGTCCCCCCAAAAAGCTCCGCTCGAAGACCTTTCCGTTTGCTACCCCCGCCTTCGCCAGGAGGCGTTCGGCATGTACATGCCGCGTTTCAACGCGGACGTGCAAAAGCCAAACCAAAAGGAGCAAACACCATGAACACCGTCGCCAACAGCAAAAAACCCCTTACCAAGCAGGAAGTCATCGCCGCCAACGTAAAGCTCTTGATTGAGCAGTTGGAGGACGGACACTCCGAAGCCCTCACAAGCTACTTAACCGCCATGAGCCGTTTCCATAACTATTCCTTCGGGAACGTGTTGGAGATTGCGCGGCAGATGCCCACGGCAACCAGAGTGGCCGGATTCTATGCATGGAAGCAGTTAGGCCGTTTCGTCAAAGCGGGCTCGAAAGGCATCCGCATCCTTGCCCCCATCGTTGGCGTTCGCCGCAAGACGGACACAGAGGCCGCTAAGACCGACCCTGCTTATCCGAACAAGCCTGTATTGGTTGGCTTTCGTTCGGCCTATGTCTTCGATGTGTCGCAGACCGAAGGCGTAGACCTTCCGGAGATGCGCGAGGTATCGGGCGACCCCGGCGAAAACTTGGAGCGGCTGGCTGCATTCTTGCAGAGCAGAGGTATTCAGGTTGTTTACACGGAGAAGATTGCGCCAGCCCTCGGCATGAGTTACGGCGGACGCATCGCCATCCTGCCGGGTCAGTCGAAGGCCGAAACCTTTGCCACGCTTGTCCATGAAACCGCGCACGAGCTTTTGCATAAAGCAGAACGTCGCACGACCACCACGAAGACCGTACGCGAGATAGAGGCCGAAGCCGTTGCTTTCGTTGTCGGGAAGGCCGTTGGTTTGGTAACGGGCTCCGCGAGTGCCGACTACATCCACCTGTATCACGGCAACGCATCCTTGCTGGCCGAATCGCTCGAAGTCATTCAGCAGACCGCCAGCGTCATCCTTGCCGCGCTGGAGTCGCCTATCGCGGAAGAAGACAGTGCAGCCACCGAAGCCCCGGAGTTGGCGGAGATGGCAGCATGAACCTCTTCATCCGTTGCACTCTCCCTTAGTTCGCACCGTTGGAGCGATATGCCCAACGTGTGCCGCTCCGTGACTTTCATTCGCTAACCGCTCGAAAGGAGCACACCATCATGCAAACCCAAGTCAACAACGCCACCGAATACCGTAACGTCTCGCTGTCCCTTCTCAGTGAGTCGAAGACCAATCCCCGCCGCATCTTCGAGGACGCGACCTTGAAAGAACTCGCTGCTTCCATCCGCACGCAGGGCGTTCTCTCTCCGCTGCTTGTGCGGTCTATTACGGAGAACGGCTTTGAGATCGTCGCGGGAGCGCGGCGGTATCGTGCTGCGCAACTAGCAGAGCAGCCCACCGTTCCCGTCCGAATCGTCAACCTCTCCGACGCAGCAGCGTTGGAGGCTCAATTAGTGGAGAACCTGATTCGCGCCGAGATTCACCCGATGGAAGAGGCGCAGGGATTCCGCGCCTTGCTGGACTTGGAAGAACCCAAGTACAGCATTGAGCAGATTGCCGCAAAGGTGGGCAAGTCGCCCGTCTTCGTGACTTCGAGGTTGAAACTGGCCGACCTTGTACCTGCTGCCGTGGAAGCGTTCTATGCCGATGCCATCGGCGTAGGTCATGCGCTGCTGTTGGCGAAGCTGCCCGCCGACCAACAGGAACCCGCGCTCAAAGCGTGTTTCAAGGAGATTTACAACGGTGGCGAAAAGCCCACGCGCGTCCTGCTGCCTGTCCGCAACCTGCAACTCTGGATTGATACGAACATCGTTCTCGCGTTGAAGGATGCCCCGTTCGATAAGAAAGACGCGCAGCTTGTGCCAGCGGCGGGAAGCTGCATTGATTGCCCGAAACGGACAGGACACAACAGGCTCCTGTTCTCGGACATTGGCGGCAAGCTCGACTCTTGCACCGACCCGACCTGCTACCAAGCGAAGGTTGCCGCGCACGTTGCCAAGACCATCGCTGCGAAACCTAGCCTCGTGCAAATCAGCACGGCCTACGGCCAGCAGAAGGAAGGCAGCACCACGCTTCCACGCAACAAGTATACGGAGATTCGAGACGAGAAGCCGAGCAGCAAGGAGGCAGCCAAACGGCCTGAGTTCAAGTCGTGCAAGTTCACCACCGAAGCCATTGTGACCGATGGAAGCGAAGTCGGTACGTTGCGTAAGGTCTGCACGAATGGCGCTTGCCCCGTCCATCATCCGAAGCCGCAGCGCAACGACCGCGACGAGGAGCGTTGGAAGGCCGAACAAGAGAAGCGACGCCGCGACGAGGCCATCGCCAACACCACCGGGTTGCGCGTCCTCGCTGCTATCAGTGCCGCCGTTCCCGTGCGCCTGATGAAGCGTGACTTGCTCTTCATCAATACCCAACTCGCGGAGCTTGTCGGAGAAGGCCGTCTCGAAACTCTCGCGAAACAACACGGCATCAAGCGGTCGAAGGAGGCCGAGAACATCGGCAAACTCTTCGCCGCCTACTTGCGTCGCGCCGACGAAAGCACGTTGTCTCGCGTCACGGTGGAACTGACCATCGTTCTCGCGGCATCCCGCTCTAATGCACCAAGCATCCTGCGCGAGGCGGCCACGGTCTACAGAGTCGATACCGAGGCCATCGCGCAGAAGGTCAAAGCGGAGTTCGCTGCGAAGGCCAAGGCAAAGAAGGAAACAAAGCCAGCACCGCGACCCACTCCAAAGGCTCAGAAAGCCGCGTAGACACAATCCATATCCAAGAGGCCGCGAACCTGCGGCCTCTCTTTTTTGCGCACTCATCGCGCGGCAGGGAGAAACCCGCGCGGTTTCTCCCTGCACCTGTTTCCGGCAGTTCCGGCCTCCGCTCGCCGGCTGCGCGGCAGGACTCAAGTTCCTACTCCTGCACCTGCCCCCGGAGATTTATATTGGCCGAATGAGAGTCTCTCTCTTGATTGCCTTCGCGCTGGCACTACATTCTTGCGTCCCTGCTTCTCTCGCTGAGGAGCCCAAGCTAGCGCATGTCAATGACCATAAGGCTTCGTTCCTTGATGTGGAACAGAGGCGTGAAGAACTTCACGTAGCTTCGACACCGCGAGTGCGCGAAGCGCTGAATGCTACCCGGTCATGCTTGTCCACGTCGCCCGTCGAGCCGCCGAGCGGAAAGATTTATATACCGCGTCGTCACGTGAATGGCGGTCACGGAAAAACAAATCCACGCGAAAGCGAGCTGTCACAACCCTACTATCACATTCAGGCGCTGGCTGCGAACGGCGCGAATAGCTTTCTAATCACTGGCGATCACAAGGAATCGGAATGCGTCCTTGATGCGCTCGATCGCTGGGCTGCCGCAGACACCTTAATGAATTACGACGCCGCTGCCGATTCCGAAGCCTGGAATCAGGTGGGATGGACGATCGCATCCCTGTCGCTGTCCGTTTCCGTGATTGAGTCCGACGCGGAACTGGACGTCGGGAAGAGAAAGGATGTAGTTCACTGGTTGCACCGTGCGTGCGTACGGTTGATTTCTCAGAAGAAGATACACGGTGAACAGCTCGTCAATGAGAATAACCTCTCCTATTGGCGTGGGCTCGCAGCCACGGCAACCGGAATCATCACCTCGGACGACCAGCTATTCACCTATGGACTCGCCCAGTACGAGAGGGCCATCGGACAGATCGACAAGGACGGTTCTTGGCCGCTGGAAATGGAACGCAAGGAACTTGCGCTTCACTATCAGAGCTTTGCTCTGGAAGCACTTGTGATGATTGCCGAGCTTGCCAAGAGGCAGGGCATTGATCTTTATTCCTATTCAGTGCATGGCAGAACATTATCTTCAGCCGTCGCATTTCTCTCTTCAGCGATGACCAAACCAGAGATCGCGGCGAAGCGTGCGGGAACCGAACAGAAGATCGATATCGACGCGTCAGACTTTTTCTCGTGGCTTGAGTATTGGAATCGGCGCTTCGGCCCCAGCGGCCTGGAGCCATACCTGAATCATCCTTGGTTTGCCGCGCGACTCGCAGGGAGCGCCACCTTATACGCCGCTCCCGCTCAACCTAAAGGAGGGCTGGAGTGAAGGACAAAACTGTCATTCAAAGCGAAATCTGCACATTTGGCCTGCACGATTCCTACACAGCCAAAATTGACCGTTTTAGGTCACGTAGAATCAGAAGTTTCTAAAAGTTTTCTCACCCGCCCAGGATGACAGTTGTTGAGGGTGTGGATGTGTGGAGAGGCTGGGCCCGAGCCCGCGAGCATGTAGAGTTATTTTTTGCGACTTTGCCTACTAGTAGGTAGTCATATCCCCTATGCACGGTGAGACGGCGGGACGGATTCTGACGACGGCGAAGGAACTAATGATGGAACGCGGCTACTCCGCGTTCAGCTATGCCGATATTGCTGAGGCTGTTGAGATTCGGAAGGCAAGCATTCATCATCACTTTCCGACGAAAGCGGAGCTTGTGGTGGCGGTGCTGAAAGCCCACCGCGAGGGCCTTGTGGAAGCGACAGAGATGCTGGACCAGAAGGTCCGGGATCCTTTGGCTCGGATCCGTTCGTATGTGCAGCATTGGGAGGGTTGCATTCGCGACCAGACGGCTCCGTTCTGCATTGCGGCGCTGCTGGGGGCGGAGGTTCCTGCGTTGCCGGAAGAGGTGCAGGCGGAGGTACAGTTACACTTCACGACGCTGGCGGCGTGGTTGGAGAAGACGTTAAAGCAGGGAGTGAAGCTGCAGGCGCTCAAGCTACAGAGCTCAGCGGCAAGCGAAGCGCAAGTACTGATGGCGGTGGTGCATGGAGCGATGCTTTCTGCACGAGCGACGCAGAGTGGAGAAATCTTCAAGATAGTTACGGATGCAGCATTAAAGCGGATCAGTCTGCCCAAGCAGTAGGGCAGCAAAGCGAAGCGTAAGATTTTTGTTCTATAAACCTACCTACTAGTAGAAAGAGATATTGATAATGAGTACTTTTTTGAAGCAGTCTGGCCGTTCCCTGCGCAACCTTTACTTTGTTCGTACTGTTTTCCAGTTGGTGTGGGCTGCCGGGGTTCTTTTGACCGCGTTGACGCACCCGGTAGTCGCCGCGGTTTTGTTGATCGCGTATCCGCTGTGGGATGTTGCCTGCACGGTCTATGACCTGCAAACGGCAGGGCAGAGCGGGAGCGCGAAAAACTCGCAGGTGCTCAACGCGGTTCTGGGTGTGGCGACGTCGGTGGCCATTGCGCTGACGGTGTTCCGCCACCCGGCGTATGCCATTGCGGCGTTTGGAGCGTGGGCGATGGTGGCTGGGCTGTTGCAGCTAGTTGCCGGGATTGTGCGGCGGAAGCAACTGGGCGGGCAGTGGGCGATGATCCTCAGCGGAGCGCAGTCGACCGTGGCGGGCATTACGTTTGTGCTGGGCGGACTTGGCGGGAAGCTGCACGCGAAGGATATGGGCGGCTATGCGATCTTTGGTGCGGTGTACTTCTTGATTGGTGGGATTTTGCTGGCGCGGAAGGGGTCTGTTGAGGGGCAGGGTTAAAGCCCTGCCCTACCGTTCTTGCCGCGTCGAGGCGGGTTGCCAGGTGTGAGAGCGGGCTTAGCTGAAGCGGGTGCGGATCCAGCGTTCGAATATGCCGGCAAGTTCGTAGAGGATTGACGAGAGAACCATGGCGATGATGCTGGCGCCGAGGGCGCGGCGGAGGTTGAACTCCTGCATGGTGACGGCGAAGAGGTTGCCGAGGCCGCCGGTCTGCATCAGGTACTCGGCCGTGACCGTGACGAGGACGCTGTAGGCTGTGCCGACGCGTAGTGCGACGGCCATGCTGGGCATGGCGGCGGGCAGCGCGAGCAGGGTGAGGCGGGCGCGCGAGGAGGCGTGCAGTGTGGCGAAGAACTCGGCCGAGCGACGCGGAAGGCGGTTCATTCCTGCGGCTCCGTAGACGAAGGCGGGGAAGAACGTCATGAGCGCGACGGTGAGGATTTCTGTGCGGCTGGTGTAGCCGAAGATGCGCGCGAGGATGGGGATGAGGCAGACTACTGGAGTTGCGAGCAGGACGAGCGAACCTGCCTGCAGCGCACCGCCGAGGAGGCTAGAGCCCCAGCAGAGAATGGCGAGGCCGAGACCCGCGAGCATACCCAGAGCGAGTCCGCCAAGCGAGAAGCCGAGCGTCCAGGCAGTGGGAAGAAGGTAGAGGCGCGGGTTGCTGAGGAGGTCGTGCGCAACCTGCAGGGGCGAGACGACGACGATGCTGTTGAGTCCGCTGGACATGACCCAGACCTGCCAGAGGGCGAGCAGGAGAAGGACGGCCCAGCTTTGTTGCAGGATGCGGAGAAGGAGCTTCATGCGAACCTCCGCGCGAGCAGGCCTTCGAGTGCAGAGACGACCATGTAAGCCGTGAGCGAAAGCGCCGCAGTGACGAGGACAGCGGCCCACAGCAGAGGGATCTGGTAGTTCTGCATCGTGTTGAGGATGACGATGCCGAGGCCACGCGCTGCGCCAAACCACTCGCCGACGATGGCGCCGAGCATGGCGGTGGTGACGCAGACTTTGAGGCCGCTGAGCAGAGTTGGGATGGCGGAGGGAAGCTCGAGCATCGTCATCTGCTGCCAGCGGGAGGCTCCGGTGGCGCGGAGGTAGCTGCCGGTGGTGTGGTCGGCAGAGCGCAGGCCTGCGGTGCCTGCGACGTAGATCTGGAAGAAGACGGGAATGGCTGCGAGCAGAGCAGGTGTGGCTTCGCGGCCCGCAGTGATGATGAGTACCGGGCCAAGCGCGATGACGGGCATCGCGTTCACGACGACGGAGACGCGGTCGAGACCGGCTTCAAGCTTGGGCAGCAGGCGCGTGAGCATCGCCGTGGCCAGTCCAAGGAGGCTGCCGGCGAAAAGGCCGATGAGTGCGGAGAGTCCGGTACTGGCGGCAGAGCGGATGAGCAGGTCGCGACGCCAGGAGATGGTGAAGACGCTCAGGACGTCGGTGAGTGCGGGAAGGGTTTTTCCTGCGAGGGCGTGCTTGCCTGCGATCTGCCAGGCGACGAGCAGGACGGCGAGTCCGATGACCTGCGCGAGGGCGCGGCGTGGGGTTTCGCTGAGGCTGGGGCGCGTGAGAGCACGTAGTTGGGAGCGAGCGTTCATGCCGGCTCCAGCAGATGGGTGAGTTCGTCGGCGAGTGCGTGGAAGCTGGGGTCGCGCATGGTGTCGGCGGAGCGGGGGCGGTCGAAGGGGACGCGCACGTTGCGGAGAACGCGGCCGGGGCGACCGCTCATGACGAGGATGCGGTCGGCGAGGAAGATGGCTTCTTCGACGGTGTGGGTGACGAGGACGGTGGTGATTTGCTGCTCGCTCCAGATGCGTTGCAGCTCGAGGTTCATGCTGCGGCGAGTGACGGGATCGAGTGCGCCGAAGGGTTCGTCGAGCAAGAGGACGCGGGGTTGCAGAGCGAGCGCACGGGCGATGGAGACGCGCTGCTTCATGCCGCCGGAGAGTTGCGAGGGGCGTGCGGATTCGAAGCCGCTGAGGCCGACGAGCTTGATGAGCGAGGCGATGCGGTCGGGGTCGGGCTTTTGTCCGGCGATCTGAAAGGGCAGCGCGAGGTTGGCTTCGACGCTGCGCCAGGGGAGCAGAGCGTGCTCCTGGAAGGCGATGCCGAGTTCGTGCTTCTTCTGCAGCTCAGAGGGTGGTTCGTTGCCGACGAGGACGTTGCCGGAGCTGGGAGCGTCGAGCCCGGCGATCATGTGCAGCAGCGTGCTTTTGCCGCAGCCGGAGGGGCCGAGTAACGCGATGAACTCGCCGTCGGCGATGGTGAGGTCGACGGTTTCGATGGCGCGGACCTGCTTGCCGCGTGCGAGGCGGAACTCTTTGGTGACGTTCTGGAGTTCGATGGAGGCCATGGGGGCGTTCTCGATGTTCTCTGTTGGTTAGGCGATGGCGCTGTCAAAGCGCGACATGATGGTGGAGTACTGTTTGGCGACGCGTTCGCGCATGGGTCCGAGGTCCACGGTGAGCAGCTCGCGGTTCTTCATGACGACGCGACCATCGACGACGACGGTGTGGACGTCGCGGCCAACGGTGCTTTCGGCGAGCGTGATGACGGGATCGAGCAGCGGGAACTGGTCGTAGTCGTCGGTGGAGACGAGGACGATGTCGGCTTTTTTGCCGACTTCGAGCGAGCCGATCTGATCGCCGAGGCGTGCGGCGCGTGCGCCGCCGCGGAAGGCCTGCTTGAGCATCTGCTCGCAGGTGACGGGCGGGTCGACGTGGTAGGGCGTGCCGTTGACGGCCTGCTGGCCGAGGACGGCACCGTGCACGACCTGGAACATGTCGAGCGAGGAACGTGTGGCTGCTCCGTCCGTGCCGAGACCGAGGGCGATGCCACGACGCATCATCTCCAGCACGCGCGGGCGGCCCATGGTGTAGTTGTTCAGCGAGCAGTGGCAGGCGGAGACGTTGCGCTTGGCGTAGAGGTCGAGCTCGTTGAGGCTGAGCAGCACGGAGTGCGCGGCGTGGACGTAGTGGTCGAGGCAACCGGTCTGTTCGAGATACTCGGCGGAACGCATGTTCCAGGTGCGGATGGCGTAGTCGACTTCGTAGGTGCCTTCGGCGAGGTGCGTGTGGATGGGCGTGTCGAGGGCGTGAGAAAGGTCGCGCATGCCGAAGCGGAGGGCTTCGGAGTTGACGAGAAGCTGGCGGAGAGAGAGCCAGGCGTTGACGCGGGAGTGCGGCTTCCAGCGGTTGACGAGCTCTTCGCTGCGGCGGAGAGCGACGTCGGTGTCCATGCGGCACTGCGGAGGAATGTCGTCGGTCGCGTCGACGGTGGCCATGGCGATGCGTCCGCGGATACCGATGTCATCTGCGGCGCGACCCATCTCGTCGGGGAAGGGGCCACCGGCTTCGAGGAAGCAGGTGGTTCCGCTGGCGATCATGGAGGAGTACGCGGTGAGGCCGCTGGCGTAGACGTCTTCGGGTTCGAGGCCGGCTTCGAAGGGGATGAGGTAGCGCTGCCACATGGGGGCACGCAGCTCGCCTTTGCGGCGGATGCTGGTCAGCTTGCTGTGCAGGAACTGCTGCGCGGTGTGGACGTGGCAGTCGATGAAGCCGGGCATGGCGATCATGCCTTTGGCGTCGATGGTTTCGGCAGCGGTGTAACGGGCTTCGGCGTCTTCAAGCGAACCGAGGAAGAGGATGTCTGTGCCGTCTACGGCGATGGCACCTGAGCGCACGACGGTGTCGGCGTCGTCGAAGGTGACGATGTCGGCGTTGCGGATGAGAAGGCTGATCGACTGCTTTTCCTGAGAATTAGGCGCGGCGGACATCGGGCGTGGCGTTTCCTTTCATGCGTTGGAAGGCTTCGTGCAGAAGCGAAAGATCGAAGAGGCGTTCGGGCGGCGGCAGACCGATGCGACCGGTGGCTTCGGCGGCGGCGTAGAGCGGGCCGAAGGCGGCAGGGCTGAAGGAGAAAGGGACCTGCTGGCCCGGCTCGACCTCGAGTTCAAGCTGTCCGATGTTGAGGTCGAGCTGTTGCGCGTAGTCGAGGCCAAGGTCGCCGCCGTAGCGTTCGGCGGCGAGGCGAGGCGCGAGGGTCTTATCGGCGAGGTTGGTTTCGCGCGCGTGAAGAAGTCCCTGGAGGAAGCCGATGAGCTGCTCGCGATGGTCGCGGACCATGCGGCGAGGAACGAAGAGCAGCGAAGACGGAACGCGGTAGCCAAGCTCGTAGATCTTGGTGACGAAGAAGTCTTTGCCACGCTTGAGGCCCATCTTTTCCAGCGTGCGTGGCTGGTTGGTGATGTAGCAGAAGTACGCGTCGCCCTGGCCTTCGAGCAGCGCTTCCGGCGAGAAGCCGACGGGGACGAGCTTGTAGTCGAGCGGAAGCTTGTTGAGCTTGAAGGTGGCGAGAAGTTCGGAGCGCTCGCTGGGGCCTTGCACGAGAAAGCGCGCGCCGATCATGTCCTTCGGCTTATGGATGGGGCGCGACGGCAGCGTGATGAGGCCGGTGGGCAGCACGGGAAACTGTGCGGCGATGATGACGAAGTCATTGCCCTGCAGGACGGCGTCCGTGAAGGGAAGCCACTCGGCATCGCCGAGCGTTGCTTCCTCGGCTGCAACCATCACGACAGGCTGCGGAGCGTTGGGGCCGCCGGGGATATAGCTGACATGCGCGCCGGTTTTGGCAAAGTATTTTTGATCGAGCGCGGTCCAGAGATTGCCGTACTCGACGTCAGGAATCCAGCCCAGCGCCCAGATGACGCTGTTGGATTGCGCATGACGACAGCCCGCCAGCGAGGCGGCTGAGGACAACGCGGCCAGGTGTAGAAAAGTCCGCCGATTCAACGAAGTACGTTCCTCATTCAGGTGTGAAAAGAGAAAAGGGCACCTGCCGATGAACGCAGAGTTCGCGTTCTGTGCGGGCTTGAACGTGTACAGCGCAGAGAGCTCTGCGGAGATGATAGCGCGGTTGGGCGGCGAGACAGAATCATTCCTTCGAATCATGAATTCCGAACAAGTGATTGGACACGGCGTAAATTTTCGGTAATTCTATGCGTGGGGCTGAAGAAGCTCTTTCCTTTTCGCAACTGAATCCAGGCCTGGAACACCGCAGCAGAGAACTAGCGCGGCGTACTGGCACAACTGCAAGCAGCTTCTGCTTACCTAGGGAGACCCCTACCTTGGCAAGGCGCAGTAGTCGTGTATTTCAAGCCGTATGTTGTAGCCGAGTGCTTCGCGCACTGTTGGCTGTAGCGATTTTTGTGCCCGTTGCCGGGCACGCCCAGACCGATGCGCAATATACGCAGACGGTGAAACCGATCTTTGACCGTTCGTGCTCGGGCTGCCATATGAATGGCGGCCATGCTGGCGGTTTGAAGATGGACTCGATGGGTTCGTTGCTGGCTGGTGGCGACAGCGGGGCGCCGGTGAAGTTTGGCAAGCCGGAAGCGTCGATGCTTTCGCAGGCGATTCACTGGAAGGACGAATCGCTGCAGATGCCGCCGAAGGGCAAGCTGAGCGATGACGATATCGCTGCGGTGGACAAGTGGATTGCGGCAAGCTCCGCGCCGATCGCGCCTGCGGATGCTCCTGCTGAGACTGCGGCAGCAACTTCTGAGACGAAGAGCCTTCCTGCGGTGGAGGCTTCAAAGCAGCCACTGAACCCTGCGTTGACGGCGACGAATGTGGCTGAGGTTAAGCCCGCGAGTTCGCCCGCGCTGGCCGCGGAGCAGGAAGCGTACTTCGAGACATATGTTCGCCCGGTGCTGGTGAACAAGTGCTATTCGTGCCATGCGGGCGCGGCGAAGGGCGGCTTGCGGATGGATTCGCGCAAGGCGTTGCTGCAGGGTGGCAAGGACGGCGCGGTGGTTGTGCCGGGGCATCCTGAGCTGAGCATGTTGGCGACGGCGGTGCACTATGGCGATGGCCGTTTGCAGATGCCTCCGCGTGGCCCGTTGAAGCCGGAAGAAGTGACGGCGATCGATCAGTGGATCAAGGACGGCCTGCCGTGGCCAGGTGGCGATGTGTCCCCGGTGACGAAGGTGACGGCGGACGCGCGCAAGTTCTGGTCGTTCCAGCCGGTGGTTCGGCCTGAGGTTCCGAAGGTTGAGTCCACGTGGGTGGACAACGACATCGACCGCTTCATCCTGACGAAGCTGGAAGAGAAGAAGCTGAAGGTCGGCGAGGATGCGGACAAGCGCACGCTGTTGCGTCGCGTGACGTATGACCTCACTGGTCTGCCGCCGACGACGGCGGAGATGCAGGCGTTCCTCGCAGATAAATCGCCGAAGGCGTATGAGCGTGTTGTCGATCGCTTGCTGGCGTCGACCGCGTACGGCGAGCGTTGGGGCCGCATCTGGCTTGACGTGGTTCGCTATGCGGATACGACGGGCGCACTGGGCGACTTCCCGATTCCACAGGCGTTCAAGTATCGCGACTGGGTGATCGAGTCGTTCAACGAAGACAAGCCGTACGATCGATTCCTTAAGGAGCAGATTGCAGGTGATCTGCTGCCTGCGGCGAACGCCGACGAGCATTGGAAGCAGACAATTGCGACAGGCTATCTTGCCGAAGCGAACGTGGCGGACAACGCGCAGATCTATGACGCGGTCGATAATCTTGGCTCAGCGATGCTGGGCGTGACGGTGAGCTGCGCTCGCTGCCATGACCACAAGTTCGATCCGATTCCTACATCGGACTACTACGCGCTGGCGGGCATCTTCAAGAGCACGCACTTTCCGCGTGCGGGCAGCGATGGAATGCGCTACCAGAGCGAACTGGTGTATCGCGATCCAAAGGCTGCAGCAACGCCGGAGATGGTGGCGTTCCAGGCGCAGTTGAAGCCGATTGCGGATGCGATTGCAGCGGTGAACCGGTTGCCGGGAACGTACGACGACCTGATGCCTCAGCTTCAGCGCCGGCGCATGAACCTGTTTGAGCGCGCCCCTGCGATGCCGGAGTCCGCGTATGCGGTGACGGAGCAGAAGGTGCCGATGTCGGCGCAGATCATGCTGCACGGCGATCCGCTGAACCTGGGGGATGAGGTGCCGCGTGGCACGCTGCAGGTGCTGGGTGGCGGAGCGTTGCCCGCTGGCACGAAGGGCAGCGGACGGCTGGAGCTGGCGAACTGGGTTGCCAATGCGAACAATCCAACGACGACGCGGGTGATCGTAAACCGGTTGTGGCAGGGGCACTTCGGCCGTGGCATTGTGGCAACGCCGAACAACTTTGGTACGCGTGGTATGCCGCCGAGCAACCAGGCACTGCTGGACTTTCTAGCCAGCGAACTGGTGCGCAATGGATGGTCGATCAAGAGTATGCAGCGCATGATGGTGATGTCGCACGCGTATCGCTTGTCGGATAAGGACATCCCCGCTGACAGCGAGATCGATCCGGACAACGCGTACCTCTGGCGGCATTCGGTCCTGCGGCTGGATGCGGAGGAGATCCGCGACACGATGTTGGCGGACTCCGGTCAGCTTGACCGCACGCCGGGGGGGCAGCATCCGTTCCCGCCGATGGCGACGTGGAACTGGGAAGAACAGAACCCGTTCAAACCTGTGCTCTCGCGCTATGAAGACCACAAGCGCACCGTGTACATGATGATTCAGCGCACGGTGAAGCATCCGTATATGACGCTCTTCGACGGCGCAGATCCTGCGGTGAGCACGGATATTCGTACGTCGAGTCTGACGCCGTTGCAGGCGCTTTACTTCATGAACTCACCGTTCCCGCGTCAGTGCGCTGATGCGATGGCGGCTGAGTTGGAGAAGAAGGACGCAAAGCCTTCTGTGCGGATGGACGAGGCGTTCGAGGTGATCTTTAGTCGTCCGCCAGCGGCGGAGGAACGGAAGCGCAGCGAAGAGTTTATGGAGAAGGTGAGTACGAAGATGGTGGCTGAGGGAATGGCTCCCGAGGCTGCGCACGAAAAAGCGTTCTCGCATTTGATTCAGGCGATGTATTCCAGCAACGAGTTCATGTTTGTGCCGTAGCTGCAAGTAAGAGGAGAGTCGTGTATGTCGATCCGCAAGCCGCTTAATCGCCGCGTATTTCTACAGTCTCTGGCGGGTACTTCGTTTCTATTGCCTGGCATGTTGCACGAGATGATGGCCGAGACGTTGTCGCCTGCTGCAGCCGCAGCCGCGGCCGCGGCCAATCCGCTGGCTCCGCGTGCGCCAATGTTTCCGGCGAAGGCCAAGCGCGTGATCTTTCTTTACATGAGCGGTGGTGTTTCGCATGTGGACACGTTCGATCCCAAGCCGAAGCTCGCTGCGGATACGAGCAAGCAGTACAAGGGCGACTTTCTGCATGCGTCGCCGTGGAAGTTCAACCGCTATGCGAGCTGCGGAACGGAGGTCAGCGAACTCTTCCCGCACGTCGGCTCGATGATGGACGATATCTGCGTCATCCGGTCGATGAACAACGACATCCCGAACCACTCGCAGGCGGTGTTGCAGATTCACGGCGGCTCGACGGTGGAGCCGCGGCCGAGTATCGGCTCGTGGTCGAGCTACGCGCTGGGCACGGTGAACCAGGAGCTGCCGTCGTACATGGTGCTCGCGCCGGAGATTCCTTACGGCGGAGCGCAGTGTTGGGATTCGAGCTTCCTGCCGGCGTGCCATCAGGGCGTGCGCGTGATCCCGGGCCAGGAGGCGATTCCGAATATCAGCCGCGCGTCAAAGGTTGAGATTCAGGACATGGACCTTGGCCTGATCAACTTCTTCAACCAGCGCAACCTGGCTGAGCATGAAGGCGATAAGAACCTGGCGGCGCGCATCAAGACTTTTGAGACGGCAGCCGGTATGCAGATGGAAGCGCCGGAGGCGTTCGACATCACGAAGGAAAGCGATGCGACGCTGAAGATGTATGGCATCACGCGCGATACGAAGAAGGGCTTTGGCTGGCAGTGTCTTGTGGCCCGGCGTCTTGCGGAGCGCGGCGTACGCTTTGTCGAGCTGATCGATACGGGATCGGACAAGTACAACAACTGGGATTCGCACCTCGACATCAAGATGCATGCGACGCAGGCGCGCAAGGTGGATCAGCCGATCGCTGGTTTGCTGAAGGATTTGAAGTCGCGCGGGATGCTGGAAGACACGCTGGTGGTTTGGACGACGGAGTTCGGCCGCAAGCCGGGTGACTCTTCACCGGATGAGCAGGGGCGCACGCACTGGTCGAAGTCGTACTCCTCGTGGCTGGCGGGTGGTGGCATCAAGGGCGGCATCACGCATGGTCAGACGGATGACTACGGCTATGAAGTGGTCGATAAATCGGTGGACATTCACGACTTTCATGCGACGATTTTGAACCAGATGGGGCTCGACCATAAGAAGCTTACGTTCCGCCACGCGGGCCGCGATTATCGTCTGACGGACGTGGCCGGACATGTGGTGCGGGACATTATTGCGTAGGTTGCAGCAGATAGTTGAAGGGAAAAGAATGCGTCGGTTGATTCGTGTGATGGCTGGGGTTACAGCCCTGGCGTGTAGTTTTGCCGCAACCGCCCGGGCGCAGTCGCTGATGACGGAGCCGAGCGAGTTGCCGGTGCCAAAGTATGCGAAGGTCTTCGGGCAGAAAATCCGCTACTACGAGGTTGGCACGGGGCCGACGCTGGTGCTGGTGCATGGTTTCGCGAGTCAGGCGCGGTTCGACTGGGGCAAGGTGATTGTGCCGCTGTCGAAGACGCACCATGTGATTGCGCTCGACCAGATCGGCTTTGGCGGCAGTGATAAGCCCGCGGTTGATTACAGCATTCAGACGTTCGTGGACTTTCTGGGCGAGTTTCTGCGCGTGAAGCACGTCGATCACTTTGATCTGGCGGGCGAGTCGCTGGGCGGATGGGTCGTCGCGGATTACACGCTGCAGGCCCTGGAGCCGACGAATACGGGCATGTATGCGCTGCCGAAGCCGAGCAAGCTGATTATGGAAGATGCCGCCGGGCACAACGCGATTCATTCGCCGAGTGGGCTGACGAAGGTGACGGGTACGCTTGCCGAGTCGGCTGGCGTGGCGGTGATCTTCTTTCATAAAGACTGGGTGACGCCGGAGTTTGTTCGCGAGAACTTCACGATGAAGATGGAAGCCAACGATGGGCAGACCCAACGTCTGCTGCGAGCGAATCCGGCTCTGGATACGGAGACGGTTGGCGATAAGGTTCACGCCATTACGATTCCGACGCTGATTGTGTGGGGAGCGGAAGACCACGTGGTGCCGTTGGCTGATGGCAAAGATTACGCGGCGAAGATTCCTAACAGCAAACTGGTGATTATTCCTGAGTCAGGGCATGTACCTTCGACGGAGCAGCCGAAGGCGTTTTTGAAGGCTGTGAACGAATTTCTGAAGTAAGGGTGAATCTCTTCGGGTACTAGAGATGGGCCAGCAAAAAGCTGGCCCATTCCCATTGATGATTCGTTCGTGGCAGCATTATAGGGAATCATGCGCATACGCAACACCCAGGACGCCGACTTCTACCGCTGCGTGGAGATCTCACGTGAGGCGTGGCCATTCTTCAAGGAACGCGAGTCGATCTACCACTTGTTCTGCAAGTTCTTCGCGAACACTTCGTTTGTCTGTGAGAACAATGACGGACGTGTGGTGGGGTTCCTGTTTGGCTTTATGAGCCAGGTGAATCCGGCTGAGGCGTATATCCACCTGGTGGTTGTGGAGACGGCGGCGCAGGGGCAGGGGATTGCGGCTTCGCTCTATGAAGAGTTTATGGAGCGCGTGGAGTGGCTGGGTGCGGACCGTGTGCGGCTGATTGTGAATCCTGACAACAAGTCGTCGCAGAAGTTTCACCAGAAGCTTGGCTTTGTGGTGGATTTACATGGTCCGACGGTGCTTGTGGAGAGTGTGCTGGCGCATGAGAACTACAACGGGCCGGGGCTGCACATGGTGACGTACCTGCGCGAACTGTAGCGGCGCTGGAAACTGTTGACTTAGAGGGTTTTGCCTGCGATGCTTGGCTACCGCGTTCCTGTCGCCTTTTGGCGAGCGGCAACTCGTACCCTGGGGAGTTCTACGTGTCTACACCACTATTGGGATCCATCGCGATGTTTGCGGGCAACTTTGCACCGCGTAACTGGGCTTTTTGCAACGGACAGCTTATTGCGATTTCGCAGAATGCTGCTCTGTTCTCGATCCTTGGAACCACCTATGGCGGCAATGGAACCACCACATTTGCTTTGCCGGACCTGCGGGGGCGTTCCCCTATTGGATGGGGGACGGGGCCTGGTTTGAGCACGGTTGTGATCGGAGAAGTATCGGGCGTAGAGAGTCTGTATGTTTTGATCTCAAACCTGCCGCAACATGCGCATACAACCATGGTATCGACGGCGGCTGCGACGCTGACTTCCCCTGGCGCGAGTGCTTATCCTGCCATGATCAACAACGCAAATACGATTGGCCGTGGTGAGTCCCCGACTACCTACAACGGCTACGGTGCGGCCGGTGCGGCAGGCCCTCTTACGTCCTTGACCGGAGGCAATGTCCCGCTGGCGATACGCAATCCCTATCTGGGGGTGTCGTACATCATCGCACTTCAAGGCATTTTCCCTTCCCGCAACTAAGAACGCCAAGCGATCAGCGTAAGGTACGCGCTGATCGCTTTTCTCCTCATGACGCTTCATTGGACCAAGCTGCCGATGAGTTTCGACTCCGCCCCCTTGCGTGCGGAGGTTTTGTCATTGAGCGAAGAGGCATGGGTCTCACATTTCAACACCAACGACTACGACGGCGTGTGGAGCAGCGCCTCGCTGCGTTCGCCAACGGGGCGAGCAAACGATATTTTGCCTTTTAGTGCGGCGGGCGTTTTTCGCGATACGCCTTTGATGGACCAGTTCCCGGCGCTGCGTGCCGTGGTGGAGACGTTTCGGTTCCCGCTGAAAGCGGTGCGGCTGCTGAGGCTCCATGCTGGATCGCGGGTGAAGGAACACTGCGATCTTGATCTTGGGCTGGCCGATNGGCGAGTTGCGGATTCATGTGCCGGTTCTGACGAGCGAGTTGGTGGAGTTTGTTGTCGCGAACCGGCAGTTGCCGCTGCGTGCGGGCGAGGCGTGGTTTGTGGACTTTTCGCAGCCACACAGGATTTACAACGGCGGGGCTGAGCCTCGGGTGCATCTGGTGATCGACGGCACGGTGAATGCGTGGGCAGAGGAGCTTCTGCAGCGAGCTGTGCGCAACGTCCGAACGGAGACGACGCAGCCGCGAGGCATCGCCGAGTTTGAGCGTTTTCGCGCTGTGCTGGATGAGGACGAGGCTTTGCGTAGAGAGCTGGCGGGGTATTTTGCTCCGCATGAACTGGTGCAGGCCGTGGTGAGAGCTGGCCGAGAGCGCGGGTTTGCGCTCGAAAGCGAGGACGTGAACTCGGTGCTCATGGCTAATCGCAAAGAGTGGAACGGCAGGGTCGCATCGCTTTGAATTTTTCGGGATGGATACCTTTACGTTTCTTCTGGCGGGATGGTGCACCAGTGGTGCACTGGACGGAGCTTGGTGGCAAGCGCCTGCTGCAACCGTTCTTTGAGCAGGACCTGCAGGGCCACATGCAGCAGCCGTTTCATCAGCTCTTTCGCCGGGAGACCGGAATAGAAGAGCTATTGGAGTGGGGTGAGCAAAGCGCTTCGCTGCCTCTGCGCGGAGTAATTCTGCATATGTCGCGGTGTGGGTCGACGCTGATTTCGCAGATGCTGGCGGCGGTGCCACATTATGTCGTTGCTTCGGAGCCGTCGCCGCTTGATCAGGTACTGCGCTCGCAGGTGCACGCCCCCGGGCTTTCGCGCGAGATGCTGGTGCGGTGGACACGGGCGATGGTGGTGGCGCTGGCGCAGCCGCGAGCAGGTGGCGAAGATGGTTTCTTTGTGAAGCTGGATTGCTGGCATCTGCACCAGGTGGATCTGTTGCGCGAGGCGTTTCCTGATGTGCCGTTTGTCTTTCTGTATCGTGAACCTCTTGAGGTGATGGCCTCGCATGCTCGGATACCTGCGGCGTGGACGGTGCCGGGCCTGCTGCATCCGCTGATACTCGGCCTGCAGCAGGAGGACTGGCAGCCGCAGGCGCTTGAGGTGTACTGCGCTCGGGCGTTGCAGAATATTTGCGAAGCCGGGGTCGTAGCCGCGGAGCGTTATGGAGCACTGCTGCTGAACTTCACAGAACTTCCTGCTGCGATGTTTGGACGCGTGGCCAGGCACTTTGATCTGCGGCTGGAGGACTTTCCTGCGATGCTGGAACAGTCGCGGCGGAATGCCAAGGAGCCGATGATGCCGTTCGTTTCTGACAGTTCAGAGAAGCGTGCGTCGGCTTCTCTGCAGGTAAAGGCCGCGACGGAGACGTATCTGCGCGATGTGTATGAGCGGCTTGAGGCGGCGCGACTTGCTTAGCTCTGATGGAGCGCAGCGAGGACGAGAGAGCAGCTTTCTTCGACGGATTCGATGCCGGTGCGGCAATGAACGTCAGGCTGGGTCGGCACTTCGTAGGGCGCGTCGATACCGGTGAAGGCTGAGAGTTCGCCGGAGCGCGCGCGGCGGTAGAGACCCTTGGGGTCGCGGGCTTCACAGAGTGGAAGAGGAGCGTCGACGAAGATTTCCAGGAAGCGAACGGGGCTGCTGCGGCGAAACTCTTCGCGCAGGGCGCGGAAGGGGCTGATCGCGGCGACGAGTACGGTGGTGCCTGCGAGGGCGTGCTCGGAGGCCAGTGTGGCGAGTCGGCGCATGTTGGTCTGGCGGTCGGTGGAGGAGAAGCCGAGGTCGGCGGAGAGCGTACGCCGCACTTCGTCGCCGTCGAGCAACAGCAAGGTGCGACCACTGTTGCTAAGGGCACCCGCGACGGCACGGCTGAGCGTGGTTTTCCCGGAGGCGCTGAGCCCTGTAAACCAGAGGATGATGCCACGGGAGCTATCCGCGTGTGTCCGGAAAGATTCTGCTTGCATGTTGTTGAGTTACTGCGAGTAAGATAGCAGCATTCTTTCCTCAGGTGCCTCCATGTCTACCCGTCGCCGCTTCCTCTCTCTTTCGGCCGCATCCGTTTCTGTGCTGGCTTTGCCGAAGCGTCTTTTCGCGCTGACTTCGCAGAATACCTTTGCCAATGCCAGCCTTGGGGCGTACACGCAGGGGTTGATGACCAAGCAACACCTGGAAGCGCTGGTGGGTTCGACGTTCACGGTGTTTCTGAGTGATGGTGGGTACTCGCAGATCCGCCTGCGCGAGATCAGTACGCCGACGGAGAAGACCGATACCGAGCGGACGGAAGAACGCAAGAAGTACACGGTTGCACCGGCAGGGGCAGATTTGTCAGCGGTACGGGCCGCGTTGCAGCCGTCTCCGTTCACACTGCGCTTCGATGTCTTAGGGAAAGATTTTCCGCAGGACAGCTATCTGCTGGATAACGGAACTCTTGGCCGCGTGACGATGTTCCTGGTGCCGGGCGGCCCTGGCAAGTGTACGGCGACGTTCTGCAACTTTGTCATCGCAACGGCTGCACCCGTGCACAAAAGTGGGTTGATGACGTTCTAGGTTTTCCGAGTTACCCCATGCGGTTGAAGATGGCGTTGTACTCCGTGGCTTCCTGGTCCTGCCCGATGGGGGAGAGGAAGAGGGGGAAACGCTCGCCTGCTTCTGTCTCAAGGTCGAGTGTGTCGTTGGGCAGAATGGGCGACAGGGGGCCGTGGAAGCGAAGGACAAAGCTGCTGCCTTGCCTGACGCCTGCGTTGTGCAGCAGGTGTGCTGCTGCCAGAGGCTCTATGGCAAACAGCTTGAGGGGGACAGGAGTGTCTTGGCCGGGAGTGTGGGCGAGAAGTGTTTGCCCGAGAAGCGTCTTGAAGTAGCTGGCACTTTCGCCTACGAGCTCCGGCTCTGCTTCCGGCTCGTCGCTGCGAGTGCTCGCAGAAGCGTTGTATTCCATCTGCAGATGCAGGCCATCACCTTCGTTCGTCAGTACGAAGCCTTCGCGCTCGTAGAGGCGACGCGCGGGGTTATCAAAGCGCACCGTCAGGCGGAGAGGAAGGCTGCGTGTCCTGGCTTGCTCGGCGAGGCTTTGCAGGATGCGTGCGCCTGCTCCCTGTGAGCGGAAGCGCGATAGCAGCGCGATGTCGATGAGGCGAATCTCCCGGTCGTTGCGATCGACGAGGATGCGGCCGATGCGCTCGTCACCTGCCCAGAGGATGGTGTGCGTGGCCTGCGGGAACTGTGAGGCAAAGCCCATGGTCTGCGCACGAAACTGCATGTCGAGAAGCTGGGTGAGCGCTTCGGCGGGGAGCTGAAGCGGAGCGAACTCCGGCGCGTACACCTCGGTGTAGAGCTCGCGCAGAAAGCTTTGGTCGGCGTCGGTGAGTGGGACGAGTTGAAACTCCATGAGTCCTTTGGCTGCGCTAGTGTGCGCCTGCGGCTTTTTGTGACTGTGCCCAGGCGAGGTTGTTCTTCGCGAGCTGCATGCCGGGGTTGAGCGCAACGGCGTGTTGTGCGGCGACGATGGCAGCGTCCCAGTGATGCAGCGCGGCGTTGCCTGCGGCGATGTTATTCCATGCCTCGGCGGAGCGGGGATCGAGTGCGACGGCGTGCTTCGCTGCGGTGATGGAAGCGGCGAAATCATTGGTGCGATAGAAGCCGAGTGACTGATCGATGAGGCTGGCGACGGTGGGGGAAGCTGGCGCTGCGTTCTTCTGGCGCGTGTACGCGTCGAGGTTGTTCTTTGCGATCTCGAGCGAAGGCTTGAGGGTCAGCGCCTGCTTTTCTGCGGCGATGGCGAGTTCCCACTGCTGCATGGCGCCATAGGCCGCACCGATGTTGTTCCAGGCTTCGGCAGAGTGAGGGTTGCGTAGCAACGCTTGCTGTGCGGAGGCGAGCGAGTCTTTGTACTGGCCTGCGCGGTACTGCGCGAGCGAACGGTTGAGCCAGAAGGCGTCGTTCTGCTGCACGGGATGCGCTAGTTCGTTGGCCGCAACCTGGTCGCCGGGGAAGGCCGCTGCGGTTGTGACGGCAGCAGCGTGGGCGGCAGCCTCATCTCCGTCGGCGATGTAGGTCTCGATCAGGAGGTCGTGTTGAAAGCCGCGGGAGGGGTTGAGCTCGATGGCTTGCTGCAGCGCGTGCCTGGCTTCGTCGAGACGGCCCTGCTGCAGCAGCCAGCGACCGTAGAAGGCGTAGGTGGAGTCGTCGTGCGGAGCGAGCGCGATGGCGCGCTGGAAGTGACGTTCGGCTTCGGCAGTGCGGGGCTTGTCGCCGGATTCGGCCATGGCTCCGTTCAAAACGCCGAGGTTGATTTCTAGCACAGAATAGTTGGGTGTGTAGAGAAGGGCGCGGGTGAAGAGGTCGAGCGCTTCCGGGTAGTTGCCCGCGGACATCTTGGTCAGGCCGTAGGTCATCAGACCGCGACCGTTGTGCGGGCTTTTGGCGACGTCGTCGCGCCACAGAGAGGCTTCGTCGTGCCAGACGGCGTTGCGCAGATGCGCTCCGTAACCGTAGGCGGCGAGCAGAAGGAAGAGCACGGCGAGCGAGGCGTTACGCACGAGAGACGTGAGCGCGAAGCGTTGCCAGAGCAGCCAGCCGCACCACACGACCGCGAGCATAAGGCCCGGGAACGAGAAGAACATGCGGTGGTCGTTCTCTACTTCGCTGAGCGGATAGAGCGACGTTGGAAGCTGCGTGATGAAGAACCAGAGCAGGCCAAAGGTGACAGGCCACCACTGCCTGCGTCTCCAGGTGAGGACGATGATTGCGATGAGTACGGCGGTGACGAGGAGGCCGAGGAGGACGGTGCTGTCGAAGCCCGCAACAACGTGCAGATCGCTGTCGACGTTGAGGTGAATGGGCAGGAAGAGCGAGCCGAGGTAGCGTGCCCAGACGAAGGGCTGCGTCAGGCGGTAGAGGTTCGGATCAAGCTCGGAGGGCTGGAAGGTCTTCGGCGTCATGGCGCTTTGCAGGCGCAGCAGTGCGATGGTGACGACGACGGAGGGAATGATGGCGAGGGTGGAACGCTTCCAGCGAGCGGCTTCGGTTTCTGTGGGCGCGGGACGCTCGAAGAAGTACGTCCAGAAGAGCAGCAGAACAGGGAAGACGGCTGAGGGCGGCTTGGAGAGCAGCGCCGCGGCGAAGGGCAACAGGTAAAGTCCGAAGCGGCGAAGGCGAGGGAGGCGCGTCCAGATCACCAGGGCGGCAAGGCAGCCGAGCGTGCAGTAAAGGTCGCCTCGCTGGATGACGTAGTTGACCGTTTCAGCCATCGCGGGATGCAGCCCGAACCAGGCCGCGCCGAGGAGTGCGGGCAGGAAGTGGTTGCAGGAAGGCTGAGTGTGGTCCATGGCGGCTTCGAAAAAGCGACCGGTAAGAAGGATGAGCAAAAGAAAAAATACAAACGTTCCGAAATGAAACCAGAACGGTTTCAGACCGTGGCCGAGCGCGTAGTCGATGGCGAGCGTGGTGGAAACCAGCGGGCGATACGTGCGGTTGGTGGGGTAGACGCTGAAGGTGGAGGTGTCGGTGAAGAACCGCGGAATGTTGGAAAGCGAGCGAATGGCGGGGTTATCGACGACAGTGTGGCTGTCGTCGAAGTGAAAGCCATTGCCGAAGGAGTTGCTGTACGCAACCGTAACGGCCACGAAGAGCAGCGCGATCCAAAGAAAGCGTGTGCGCGCGGAAAGGCCTTGTCGCTTTGCGACGGAGGACGGGCCTTGTTGAACAGCCATGTAAAAATCTCCGGGTTCTTCAAAAAGCATTTTGACAGACAGCGAGGCAGGCTGTACGTTTGTCGAGAACCAAAAAGCTGTGAGGAGTTTCAGTGCCACATTATTGTGGTCAGGCCCTTTGTTTGGCATGGGATAGGTGTTTCCATGCTTTGCTGTCTGTTTCGGGGCTCCTTGCGGTTTGGATGGTCCTTTGCTGAGTCCGACCCGTCCACGAAGTAGCAGACCGGCGTACGCTCGCAAAGACGCAGGAGCCCTGTGCGTTTTTCTTTTCGCGGTCGCAAGCTGAACGTTCTTCGCCAAGTTGTTGGCGTGTCTGCCTTTTTGGGTTCGTGGATGTGCTTGTCCACGGCGGCGCACGCGACACAGTTGCCCGTGTCTCAGGATGCGCACGTCAGCTCCGCGCGAACTGCGGTGAACTTCGGCTACTTGTCGAACCTGTACGTCGGCAGCGGCAATACGGCTTATGTGCAGTTTGATCTTTCTGGGCTGCCAGCGGGTATTACGTCTGCGCAGGTCTCTCGCGCTTCGGTGACGCTGTTTGTGAACCGCATCATGTCGCCGGGTGCAATCACGGTGGCTCCCGTGACGGGCACCTGGACGGAGAGCGGCGTGACGTATGCCTCCGCTCCGGCTGTTGGGACGGCGCTGACTACGGTGACGCCGACGGTCTCCGGGACGTTTGTCACGATCGACATTACCTCGCTGGTGCAGAGCTGGATTACGACGCCGGCGTCGAACCACGGTATTGCGTTGACCTCCTCTGGCAGCTATCTGCTGGACTCCAAGGAAAATGACCAGACAGGCCATGCTGCCGGGCTGGATGTCACGGTCGTCAGCATGGGCGCGACGGGTGCAACCGGTGCTCAGGGGCTCCAGGGCATTCAGGGTATCCAAGGTATTCAAGGTGTTCAGGGCCCGGTGGGGCCGACTGGCGCGGCAGGCGCAACGGGTATTGCTGGTATTCAGGGCGCAACGGGTGCAACCGGCGCTCAGGGTATTCAAGGCGTTGTCGGCGCAACGGGTGCTACTGGCGCAGTCGGTGCGACAGGCGCTACTGGCGTCGTCGGTGCGACCGGTGCTGTCGGAGCAACAGGTTCTACTGGTGTCACCGGTGCAACCGGTGTTACGGGACCGACTGGAACAACTGGCGCAGCAGGGGCTACGGGTGCAACAGGTTCTACTGGTGCCACCGGGGTCACCGGTGCTACGGGATCGACTGGAACAACGGGTGCAACCGGCACAACAGGGGCAACGGGTGCAACAGGTTCTACCGGCGCGACGGGGCAAACCGGCGCAGCCGCTGGTGGTGTTTATTCGACTGCCGTGGACTATGTTCCTGGCTCGGTCGTGCAATATAACGGGGCGTCCTATTTGGCGCTTACAAGCAGCGGGCCAACGACCATCGTCGTTACCCCTGGAACTAACCCAACGTACTGGGTGGCGACGTCTGCTGGTGCTGTTGGTGCGACCGGAGCAACCGGCGATACTGGCCCGCAAGGTGTTCAGGGCGTCCAGGGTGTGGCAGGTGCGACAGGTCCTCAGGGTATTCAGGGCGTCACGGGCTCTACTGGTGCCACAGGCGCTACTGGTTTCACGGGACCTACTGGTGCAACAGGGTCTACCGGAGCAACTGGTCCTACTGGTTCCACCGGTATTACCGGAGCAACCGGCAACACGGGATCTACTGGTTTAACGGGGGCAACCGGACCCACCGGGCCTACTGGAGCAACCGGTCCGACAGGTACGGGCCTTACTGGTTCCACTGGTCCGACCGGCGCAACCGGCAGCACAGGTGCCGCTGTGGGTGGAACGTATGCCGCGGGGACCGCGTATGTCGCGGGTTCAGTGGTCACCTACTCTGGCAGCACGTACCTGTGTGTCAGCACGGCCAGCTGCTCGTCCACGACTCCTGGATCAAGCCCCACCGTCTGGTCGCCGGTCAGTTCGGGTTCTTCGACAGGCAGCGGAACCATCTTGATGGGCGGCACGCCGTCTTACGGGACAAGCAGTGGTAACTCCGTAACCGTGACCACGATTTTAGGGGGGCTCGCCGGAAACGCTGCAGCAATTCCACTTGCTGGCGTGGGCACCGGAACGGTGACCTATAACGCCGGCGCAATTGCTACGTATCCTGGCTTTAGCCAGAGCTTCCCGACGGCGACTGTGCTGACGAGCATGAGCGCGAACGCCGTTCTTACGACGGGACTCTCGCTGATTGGTTCAACGATTACGCTTACGGCGCAGCTCTACAAAGTTCCCTATGGAAGCCAGTCGGCCACGCCCGTAGCGGGAGCTTCGTGCACACTCGCTCCGGCTCTTACTGGAATTGCTTCAGCGGGAACCCAGCTGTCTTGCACGAACTCCGCTTTCACCGCTTCATTCGCCGCGGGAGACTCTGGTTTTGTGGTGGTCTATGCGACTGCTTCAGGGCTCACTCTTGTCAACTCTGTGCCACTTCAGATTTCGACCAGTGTCGGCGGTTCGACGGGCACGGTTGGTGCGACCGGTGCTACGGGTGCGACAGGCTCGATTGGTCCTATGGGGCTTACGGGTGCAGTTGGCCCCATAGGCCCGACTGGTGCCACGGGTGCGGCAGGTGCGGGTGTATCCGCTACCGGCCTGCTGCAGTTCTACTCAAGCACTGTCAATCCTGGATACTCGCCTTCCTACTTGGCGGCTTCTGGAGGAGTTGCTATCGCTACCAGCCTTACACGCGCTGCGGTCTATACCGTTCCCTATGGCTGCTCTTTGAAGGGGCTGAACCTTGCGGGAGCAACGACTGTTGCAGGCGCTGCCGACAGTATGACCGTGACGCTGTATAAATCGGCAAGTGTGACGGGCACTGGCAGCTCAGTGGCTGCTGGGACTGCGACTTCGCTGAGTTGCACTCTGGCTGTTCCGACAACGGTGGGCACTGTGGCCAGTTGTTCGAGTACCAACACGCAGGCGCTTACGGCGGGCGACAACTACTACGTCCAGATCACGGAGACAAACGCGGCAGCGGGGCCGTACTTCAACTTCGCGGTAACGACGTCATGCCAGTAACTCTGAGGGGCAACTTCGTGAGGATGGGCGGCGTGAACTTCTGGGCGATCCCACTTGTTGCGGCCATGCTGGTTGGGGGCGTTAGCGCTCGCGGCCAGCGTGGGCGAAGCCATCATGCCGTGACGCTGACTCCTGGAGTTTGTACGACGGTGTCAGACGGTGATGTTCTTACGCTGGACTGGAATCCGCAGTTCGAACACTCGGGTGCGGTTACGGGCATTCGACGTTTTGAGCTCGGCTTTGCACGCCCGGAGGATGCCGAGCAGGTTCGGCGTCTGGGTGCGCCGATCGAGTTGATTGCGGAGCCCCGCGCGCATGGTGAGTTACCCGAGCAGGCGGGCAAAGAGGTAGAGTCGGGCGAAAACGGCAGCTATCATTTGCACTTCCATGTGGCATTGCACGGGGCTGCTGCTGGTGAGTATCAGTTGATTGCCGCCAAGGCCTACCCGATCGTGCCGGGCGAAGCGGATGCTGAAAAAGCTTCGCAAGCCTATGCCATGAGCCATTCCCCTACGGCGTTGCCGTTTTGTTTGAACGTGGTCGATAGCGAAGCTGGAAGCGGTCGCTGAGTTGGTTGCGTTGTTGGACCTCATGAGGAGTTTCGTTTTGAGCCAGGCTTGGAAGATCAGGAAAGATCGGTCGTCGCGCGTACCTTTTGTGGGTAGCCTGAGCGTGCTCGTGGGGCTGGGGTTGTTGGCTGGCGCGATGTCGGCGCATGCCCAGGGACTTTTGACGGTGACTCCGGCGCGGTCGGCCTCGACGGTTGCGGGGACGGGGACGGTAGGTTTTTCAGGTGATGGCGCCTCCGCGACGGGTGCGACGCTGGCTTCGCCGAGTGCGGTGGCGTATGACGCTGCGGGCAACCTGTACATCGCGGATGCCAACAACCACGTCATCCGCGAAGTTGTGAAAGCCTCGGGCGCGATCTCGACGATTGCGGGTACGGGTGTTGAAGGCTATGACGGCGATGGCGGTGCGGCAACCTCCGCGCTGCTGGATACGCCGACTGGCATTGCCGTGGATGCGAGCGGCAACGTCTACATCGCGGACTCGCACAACCAGCGCATTCGCAAGGTAAGCGCGGGTGTGATCACGACGATTGCGGGTACAGGTGTTGCAGGGTTTTCGGGCGATGGTGCGGCTGCAACGGCTGCGACGCTCAATCTGCCGAGTGCTGTTGCGGTGAGTTCTGCAGGCGTGGTCTACATCGCCGATACGGACAACCAGCGCGTGCGGCAGGTTAGTTCGACGGGTGTGATCACGACGATTGCGGGTACGGGCGATCAGGGATACACGGGCGACGGCGCGGCTGCAACGGCTGCTGCGCTGGATAGCCCGACCGGCGTGGCGATTGGCTCGACGGGTATCGTCTATGTTGCGGACTCGCACAACCAGCGTGTGCGTGCGATCAGCGCGGCTGGCACGATGTCGACTCTGGCAGGTTCGGGCACGCCGACTTTTTCGGGTGACTTTGGCGGCGATGGTGCGTCTTCGACGGCGGCATTGCTGGCGAAGCCGACGGGCGTCAGCGTAGACGCAAACGGCAATGTATACGTCGCCGACACGAACAATCAGCGCGTGCGCCAGCTTGGCGGCGGCGTGATTCAGACGGTAGAAGGTTCGGGCGGTCAGGGTTTTGGCGGCGATGGTGGAGTGGCAACGGCTGCGGTTCTGAACGCGCCGAAGGCAGTAGGTGTGAACGCTGCGGGCGACGTCGCTGTGGTCGATACGCTTGACCAGCGCGTGCGCGGCGGGCTGCTGCCGACGATCACCTTTGGTGCGCAGGGTGTGGGTGTGGCGAGCGCAGGGCAAGCTGTGACGGTGGCAAATACCGGAACGGCGGCGATCACGGTCAGCTCCATTACGTTTACCGGAACGTTCCAGACGACGACGGGCGGGACGTGCTCGGTTGAGCCGATTTCGCTGGCTGCTGGTGCGAGCTGCACGCAGAATGTTGCGTTCCTGCCGACGGCGGTGGGTGCGATGAGCGGCTCGGTCATCTTTGGCGGAACGGGCGTTATCAACCAGACGATTCTTCTTGCGGGCACGGCCGTGCCGGCGTCCACGACGACGACGGTGACGACGAGCCTGGCGCAGGTGCTGGCGCAGCAGTCCACGACCTTCACGGCGCAGGTGCTTCCGGCTGGCCTGGGAACGCCTACGGGAACCGTGCAGTTCTACGCGAACGGCACGGCGATTGGAGGTCCGGTGACGCTTCCGGCTTCCGGCCTCGCCGCGCTGACGACTTCGTTTGCAACCTCAGGCAGTTATGCGATCACGGCTATCTACTCCGGCGACGCAAACTTCCTGACGAGTACCTCGACGGCGGTGACAGAGACGGTGGCGGACTACACGCTGGCGGCTACAGGGACGACCGCGTACACGGTTCAGCCGAACCAGTCGGCATCGTATACGTTGCAGGTTGCGCCGTTGAACGGCGCGTTCAACTATCCGGTTACGTTCGCGGCCTCGGGCGTTCCTGTGGGGACGACGGTGACGTTCTCTCCGACGACGGTGACGCCGGGTTCGGCGGCAGCCAGTGTGACGATGACGCTGAAGGCTCCGCCGTTGCAGGCTGCGCTGTCGCATCATGGATTGTTTGGCGGTGGAACGATCGCTCTGGCGCTTCTGCTGCTGCCGTTCGGTCGCCGCTTCCGTCGCAGTGGTCGCAAGATGCGTCCGGTGCTGATGGTGCTCACGATGCTGGGATCGTTCGGTGTCCTGAGTATGGCGGGTTGCAGCTCGGGCTTCTTCGCGCAGTCGGTGAAGACTTATACGGTGACCGTTACGTCAACGGCTTTGGGAACAAACGGCGCCACGCTGCAGCATACGACGCAGGTAACGCTGACGGTGGAGTAAGTGCTTCCGGGCACGCAGGAGAGAACGCTTGAAGATGTCTGGATGCAAGGCCGTGTTGATGTTGGCAGCTGCCCTGGCGGCGGTGCCGATGAAGGCGCAGACGCAGAAGAAGGCTGACCTAGATCTGGGCATAACGTTCGCGGCACAGCGCTCGTTCAACGCGGGTACGGGCCAGCCGTTCTGGATGACGGGTGGGCAGGCTGAGCTGGGTGCTTCGCTTTGGCATGGGCTGGGCGCGGCGCTTTCTGTCTCGGGCACGCATACGAACTCGATTGCGGCGAGCGGTATTCCGTTGTCGTTTGTGGTGTGGACGGCGGGCCCGCGTTATCGCTGGCACGGCGGGCATCGCGTGTCGGCGTATGGCGAAGTGATGGCCGGTGAGGCGAACGGATTTCACAGTCTGTTTCCTGCTCCCGGAGCGGCGCAGTCAAACGCGAACGGCCTGGCGTTTCGCGCAGGGCTCGGTGTGGATCTGGCGGTGAAAAAGCACTTTGCGATTCGCGCGCTGGAGGCGAGCTATCTGCGGACGCAACTGCCGAACGCGGACAACAATGTGCAGAACATTTTGCAACTGGGCGCTGGTGTCGTCTTTCGCTTCCACTAAGCTGGGAGCGAGGCGAGCAGGGTGGAGTTCTTCGATCAGATCGCGGTGCTGATTCCGGCATGGAAGCCGGAGCCGCAGCTTGTGGAGCTCGTGCGAGCGTTGCGGGCCGCTGGCTTTGCGACGGTGTTGCTGGTGGACGATGGCAACGAGGGGGACGCTCGCGAGTTACTGGAGCGCGCTGCTGCGGAAGGCGCAAGCGTTGTGCGCCATGCCGTGAATCTGGGCAAGGGTCGGGCGTTAAAGACGGGCTTCAACGCGCTGCTGAATGGGTTTCCTGAGATCTCTGGCGTAGTGACTGCGGATGCTGATGGCCAGCATCGCGTGGAGGACATCTGCGCGGTAGCTGCTGCGTTTGCAGGCCGAACGGATCGCGTGGTGCTTGGTTGCCGCAGCTTTGCGAAGGACGTTCCAATGCGTAGTCGGTTTGGCAATCGGCTGACGAGGATCGTATTTCGTCTGGCGAACGGCTCGGATGTTTCGGACACGCAGACGGGGCTGCGGGCGATTCCACGGGCTTTGTTGCTGGAGTTGATGGCGCTCGAAGGCGAGCGGTATGAGTATGAAATGCGCGTATTGGCGCATATCTGTCGCGCTTATGAACGGCCGCGTGAGGTTCCGATTGCGACGGTGTATCTCGAAGGCAATCGCTCGTCGCACTTTGATCCGGTACGTGATTCGATGCGTATTTACTTTGTACTGCTGCGGTTTTACTCGTCGTCCCTGCTGGCTGCTGCCGTCGATCTGGTGGGCTTTTCGGTGACGTACTCGCTGAGCAGGAATTTGTTGCTGAGTGTCGTGGTGGGGCGGCTGAGCTCGCTGCTGAACTACGCATTGAATCGAGGCTTTGTGTTTCGTACAAAGGGCTCTTTGATCTCATCGCTCGGTCGTTATTATGCGCTGGCGCTGGGGTTGGGCACGATGAGTTACGTGCTGCTGTCCCTGGCGGTGAAGCGGCTCGGGTGGCCGGTGGTTCCCGCGAAGATTGCGATCGAAGTGTTGCTGAGCCTGCTGAGTTTTGCCGCGCAGCGGACGTTTGTTTTTCGCCGAACGCAGGAAGGTTAGTGCCGCTGTTTACGCGTGGATCGCCTGGCGGAGAGTTTTGGCTGCGCTTTCGGGCGTGATGTCGCGCTGCGGTGAGCCGAGAAGCTCGAAGCCGACCATGAACTTGCGTATGGTGGCGGAGCGCAGCAACGGCGGAAAGAAGTGTGCGTGGAGCTGCCACTCGGCGTGTGGTTCGCCGTCGGCTGGTGCGGGGTGGAAGCCCATCGAATAGGGAAACGGTGTATCGAAGACGCGGTTGTAGCCGGCTGTCAACGTCTTCAGCATGGCGGCAAGTCCGTCACGCTGTTCCGGGGACAACGTATGCAAGTGCGCGCTGTGTGTGCGGGGGAGAACGAGCAGCTCAAAGGGCCAGACGGCCCAGAACGGCACAAGCGCCACCCAGGTTTCGTTCTCTGCCACGATGCGCTCTGCCTGTGCGAGTTCCAGCCGAAGGTACGCGAGCAATAGCGGCTCGTTGTGTGTGGCAAAGTACTGTTGCTGCGTCGCGAGTTCGGTTGCGGGATCGTTGGGGACGTGTTCTGTGGCCCAGATTTGCCCGTGCGGATGTGGGTTGCTGGCGCCCATCATGCTGCCGCGGTTTTCAAAGATCTGGACGTAGCCCACATCGGGGCGCGCCCCGAGTTCGGCTTCCTGCTCGGCCCAGACGTTGACGACGCGACGGATGCCGCTGACGGGCATAGTGGCGAGCGTGAGGTCGTGGCGCGGGTCGAAGCAGAGCACGCGGCAGATGCCTCGCTCGGTGCTGGCGCGCAGCAATCCGGCGTCATCGAGATCGAAGCTGGCTGCGGGTACGTCCGACTTTAGCGCGGCGTAGTCGTTTTCGAAGACGAAGGTTTCGGTGTATTGCGGAGTGGTGTGGGCGCCGGCGCGCGTGTTGCCGGGGCAGAGGTAGCAGGTGGGGTCATAGGCGGGCGGTGCAGGTGGCGCGGTGTCCTCGGTCTGGCCCTGCCAGGGGCGCTGCGTGCGGTGGGGAGAGACGACGACCCATTCGCCACGGAGAGGGTTCCAGCGTCGGTGGGGCTGTTGCAGGAAAACTTCGTTCAACGGGTAACTCCTTCGGTGGCGAGGACTTCGGGGTGCAGGGCGACGGCGCCGTCCGTGGCGTTGCAGACGTAGGTGGCTGCATCAATCTTCCACTGCGCTTTGTAGGCTGCGGTGAGTTGCTTGAGGAAGGCGGGGACGGCGTTTTTGCGGACGAGGTTTACGGTGCAGCCTCCGAAGCCTCCGCCGGTAAGCCGTGCTCCGAAGCAGCCGTCGAGGGTTTCGGCGGTGGCGACGAGGGTGTCGATCTCCGGGCAGCTTGTGCCGAGATCGTCGCGCTGGCTGCGGTGGCTCGCGAGCATGAGTTGGCCCATGCGCACGACGTCGCCGGATAGCATCGCCTCGCGGGCTTCACGGACACGAGCATTTTCGGTAATGACGTGGCGGCAGCGCAGGTAGGATTCGTGCGCCATCTGCTCGCGACAGCTTTCGAGCTGTTCGACGGTCGCCAGGCCGAGGTTTTGTGCGCTGGGAAAGCGTTCGCGGAGGATGCTTTGCCCGGCCTCCATCTGCTGGCGGATGAGGCCGTAGGTTCCTGTGGCGACGGAGTGCTTGACCTCGGAGTTGCAGATGACGATGGAGGCGTGGCGAAGCTCGCCACGGTCGAGCGGGAGGAGCTCGAAGCTGAGGTCGGCGGTGTGCAGCAGCAGTGCGTGGTCGCGGGTGGCGGCGGTGATGACGGCCTGGTCCATGATGCCGCAGGGGGAACCGACGAAGCGGTTTTCGGCGCGCTGGCAGAGCAGGGCAATTTCGGGCAGAGAAAGCTTGGCGTTGGCCCAGCGCAGCAGGGCAACGCAGGTGGCGACTTCTACCGACGCAGAAGAGCTGAGGCCGGCACCGAAGGGAACGTTCCCAGACAGTGACAAAACAAACGGTGGCGGTGTGATGCCGAGTGCTTGTAGCTCGCGGAGGACGCCGACGGGGTAGTCGCTCCAATCGCCGCGTGGCTCAGGGTGTTCGTCGTGCCGCAGGGTGCGCTCTCCTGCGAAGGTTGCTGAGTGGAAGGTGTAGCCGTCGGTGGCTGCGCTGAGTTCTGCGGTGGTGGCGAAGGGGATCGCCATGGGAAGTACCAGGCCGCCGGTGTAGTCGGTGTGTTCGCCGAGCAGGTTGACGCGGCCGGGGGCGGAGGTTTGCTGCGAGCGAAGATCCATCGGGTGGGCTGTTTTCCTGTTACTGAAGAAAGTGAGAGCGTTTTGCTGCAGCGGCAGCGACGCTTTAGTGATCACAAGCAGCGTACGTGGGGTTCGCGATTGAGGCAATCTGCCTAACGGATACCTCCATTTGCAAGGCCTGTGGGAAGTGTTGGTCGTGGTGGAGTTCGTTAAAGTCGTAGGGAGGGGCTGCGCTGGCGGAGACCATGCCCAGCCGAAAGGATGATGGATGCTTACTCGCCGCCGCTTTCTTGCGAACTCCGCTCTTGCCTGCGTGGCAACGGGCTACGGATTTGCCGCTTCTCCAACCGTGGACGTGAAGACGCCGCTGGGTGTTGTGCGTGGGGAGCGGATGGAGGGTGTGCGGCTGTTTCGTGGCGTCCCGTTTGCGCAGCCTCCGGTGGGTGAGTTGCGGTTTCGTCCTCCGCTGGAGCCGATGCCGTGGAGCGGCGTACGCAATGCCCTGCAGTTTGCGCCTGCCGCAGTGCAACCTAACGGGGATGCGAAGGAGCAAAGCGAAGACTGCCTCTATCTGAATGTCTGGACCCCGGATACGCCTGGACCGCACCCGGTGTTTGTCTGGGTGCATGGTGGTGGCTTTACAGGCGGCAGGTCGTCGGAGGCGATGTTCGATGGGAGCACATTTGCGCGTGAAGGCATCGTGTGCGTGACGGTCGCGTATCGGCTTGGTGTGTTTGGCTTTATGGACTGGTCGCCCATGCTGGGAGAAACCTATGCGGGCTCTGCAAACAACGGTCTGCGTGATCTGATTGCGGCGTTGAACTGGGTGCAGAAGAATATTGCTTCGTTTGGGGGCGATCCCAAAGCGGTGACGCTTGGCGGAGAGTCGGCGGGCGCGAAGCTCACGGATATTCTGATGGGCGTGCCTGCGGCGCGGCCGCTTTTTCACCAGATGATTTCAGAGAGTGGTGGCGCGGAGCGCGTGTGGTCGAAGCAGGATGCTCGCAAGATTGGGGAAGGCTGGCGAGCGGCCTGGATGCAGGCCGCGATGCCTTCGTCCACGGAGGCGGCGCTGACGGCAGACAGTAGCCAGATTGTGAAGCTGCAGAAGCAGTTTGAACATGACTGGCCGGCGCACTTCCCTTTGCGTCCAGAGCTGGACGACACGTTGATGCAGCGGTGGCCGCTGGAGGTTATCCGCGCAGGTGCCACGCGAGGCAAGCGGCTGCTGCTGGGAACGAACCTGGATGAAAGCTCGGCGTTTATCGGCCCGCATCCCGCAAAAGACCCCGGCGCTGGGGACCTGGGCAATCTTCCTGTGGACACCTTTGCAAAGATCGCGGCGAAGTATCAGACGGTCTATCCAGAGATGCCCGTTGAGTTGCGGCGCATCCGCAGCACGACGGCCGAAGAGTACTGGGTTCCGTCGATCCGAGTGGCGGAGGCGAACATCGCAGGCGGTGGGGAATCCTTTGTCTACCGGTTGGATTTTCCGGAGGAAAAGGGACGTCTTGCGGGCTTCGCGTTCCACAGTTATGAGCTGCGCTTTGTGTGGGAGCACTTCGAACACCGGCCCTCTGAAGCCGCGCTGGCGCTGGCAAAAACGATCCATGAGGCGTGGGTGAGCTTTATCAAGGGCGATGTGCCTGCCGCGCCGGGGCTGCCGCAGTGGCCGATATTTACCCCGCACGGGCAGAAGACGATGATCCTGAACAGCCGCAGTCGTGTCGAAGATCGTCCACATGCCGCTGAGTTAGGGCTCTGGAACGGAAAATTGATGCAGTAGTCGCTGTTGGAAGTGTCCGGGCTTCGGTATTCTGGATTTATGGATATATCAGCAATTCTGCGAGATGTTGACGCGGAGATCGCAAAGTTGCATCAAATGCGTGAGATCGTACTTACGCTGGCTGGCCCGGTTGCTCCGGTTAAGCTTCGCGAAAATAAAGATGAAGACTACACAGCAGGCGCCGGTTCATGTGGAGATTGCGCCGCCTGTGCTTGTGATTCTGCCACCCAAGAAACAACGAGAGACAAGGACACGCGTGAAGCCAGTTGTAGAAGAACAGAATGCCTTGTCGGCGAAGGTCCCCGATCGCCCAGTGTTTGTGCCGAAAACGGTAGTTGTGATGCCTGCTCCTGAGCCTGTCGATCAGCCGGTTGTGCTGGACGCGGCTGCGGTGGAGATGGCGATGCGGCATAACTTTCTCGGCCGTAACTCCTAGTCATCAACTCCTAGTTATCGAAAGCTTGCGGAGCTTCTGCCAAGGCGGAGGCCGCAGTTTTGTTACTCCCGCCCGAAGGTAAACATGCGCCATCGTTTTCTCTCTGCAGCCGTTCTTGGACTGTCTTGTGTTGGAAGTGCATGGGCTCAACTGGAGCGTGGCCCGCTTCCGGTAGCGATGCCTCCTGCGATCGAATCCCCGAGAGATATCCCGTTTCCGGGCAGCATCTCGTTGAAAGTGGATGGCAGAGACGTCACACATCGTGTGATTGCGGTGCGGGAGAGCGTTCCTGTTGTGCCGGGGAAGCTGACGATGCTGTATCCCGAGTGGATCCCGGGCTATCACTCGGGTTATGGGCCGATCCAGAGAGTGGGCGGGCTTGCGTTCACTGCTGGCGGAAAGCGGCTGGCATGGCGCCGTGACAGCGTGAATATGTACGCGTTCCATCTGGATATCCCCGCAGGTGTACAGACGCTTGAGGTGAGCTTTGACTACCTGACTGCGGTTGGGCCGGGGACTGGTCGCGTCGAGTTCACGCCGCAGATGCTGGACCTTTCGTGGAACACGGTGCTGCTCTACCCGGCCGGTTATTTCTCTCGGCAGATTCATTTTGTTCCGTCGGTGCAGTTGCCGAAGGGGTGGCAGTTTGCCTCTGCGCTGGAGAAGGCTTCGCAAGCTGGCGACACGACGCACTTTCAGGATGTGACGCTGAATACGCTGGTGGATTCGCCGCTGGTTGCGGGCAAATACTTTGAGCGTCTTGATCTATCGCCAAACGCTGCCGTGCCGGTCCACCTGGATGTCTTTGCGGATGAAGCAAAGTATCTGAAGATGGAGCCTGCGCAGTTGGAAGAGCACCGCAAGCTTGTCGAAGAAGCTCTCAAGCTTTTCGGCTCTCATCATTATCAGCACTATGATTTTCTGCTGATGCTGAGTAACGCCATCGGTGGCCAGGGGTTGGAGCATCACCAGTCGAGCGAGGATGCCACCGAGGCGGACTACTTTACGAACTGGGCGGCGCAGACGCCGAAGAATGATCTGCTCGCGCACGAATTTGTGCACTCGTGGAATGGCAAGTTTCGCCGCCCGGATGCATTGTGGACGCCGAACTTCAACGTTCCGATGCGCAACGAAATGCTCTGGGTGTATGAAGGGCTCACGCAGTATTGGGGCTATCAGCTGGCGGCGCGTTCAGGGCTGCGAACGGCTGAGACCACGAAGGATCTTCTTGCGGCGGTTGCTGCCGGTATGCAGGACAATCGCGGGCGGGAGTGGCGTTCAGTCGAAGATACGGGAAACCAGCCGATCCTCGGGCAGCATGGTGCGAACAGCTGGCCGAGTTGGGAGCGCCAGTCGGATTACTACATGGAAGGCGTGCTGGTCTGGCTCGACGTCGACATGAAGATTCGCGAACTCTCGCACGGATCACGGAGCCTCGACGATTTTGCGAAGCGCTTCGCCGGTGTTCGTGACGGCAGCGTTGTTACCGACGTGTATAACTTCGGCGATATCGTCGCCCTGCTGCAGAGCCTGCAGCCCTATGACTGGAGCAGCTTCCTGCACTCGCGAGTGTATGACGTGCAGTGCTCGATTCCCGAAGGTGGCTTTGTGGATGGCGGCTATCGGCTTGTCTATAACGACACGATGCCTGCATGGATGGCTTCGGCAAAGCCTGCGTACATTCCCGGCCAGAACGTTGCGGCCCTTGGCTTCACAGGCAATGGAAGCTACGGCACATCGCTTGGTTTCAGCATCACGCCCTCTGCCACGCTGAGCCGGGTGTGGTGGAACAGCCCGGCGTTTCACGCGGGTCTGCTGCCTGGAATGCAGGTGATAAGCATTAACGGGCAGGCCTATACGGAAGAGGTTCTTCGGAAGGCGATTACTGATGCGGAGGGAGGCTCCAAGTCACCGATCGTCCTGACGGTGAAAGAAGATGGCCAGCTCCGCGAGGTAACGCTGGCGTATCACGAAGGACTTCGCTATCCGCATCTCGAACGGATACCTGGAACGGCTGATCGCCTGAGCGAAATGCTCGCAGCGCACTAGTGCCATGGTGGTTGAAAGCTAGACCATCTCCGTGCGTGCAGGAATGCGGAAGAGCCTGCCTTTGGTTTCCTTCTTCGCATTGGGCAGGCCACGCTCCAGCAGACCGATGATCTGGTCGAGAGGGACAGGTCGGCTGAAGAGATAGCCCTGGGCGATGGCGCAGCCAAGTGATAGCAGCTCTGTTTCCTCATGGGCTGTTTCGACACCCTCGGCGGTTACATTTGTTCCGCTGGCGTGGGCCAGCTGCACGATGAACCGCACGATGTCCCGGTTCAGGGGAGACTCTCTCATACGCCGAACAAAGGTCTGGTCAATCTTCAACGTGTCGATGGGATAACGCTCCATATAGCTGAGCGAAGAGTAGCCCGTACCGAAATCATCGAAGGCGATCTTTACGCCGAGGGAGCGAATCTCCTGAAAGAGTGCGCCGATGCGTGCGGTTTCTGAAGCAAGAATGCTCTCTGTCAGCTCAAGCTGGAGGCTGGCCGGCTTGATGTTGCTTTCTATGAGTGTCTCGCGCAGGGTGCTTACAAAGTCGCTGAGTTCAAGCTGACGGGCCGAGACGTTGACGCTTAGAACGAGGTTCCCATCGAGGAGTTCCTGCATTTTCTTGTGGTCTTCGCAGGCTTGCTTCAAACCCCATGCGCCGACTTCGACAATTTGCCCACTCTCTTCCATCAGCGAGATGAACTCGTAGGGACCAACAATACCTTTGCGAGGATGGTTCCAACGGATGAGAGCTTCCACGCCGTAGATAGAGTGGTCGCGCATGTCGATCAGGGGCTGGTAGAAGAGGACAAACTCCTTATTACTGATCGCGGATTTGATCTCCTGCTTGGCCCGCATCGTGGCCAGGGCTTCTTCGTGAATCGTCGAATCAAAGATGACGACTCGTGAGCCTCCCTCGCGCTTGGCGCGGTAGAGGGCAAGGTCCACGTTCCGCAGTACGACGTCCGGCGAGGTGCAGTCCTGCTGCACGCGGCAGAGACCGATGGACGCGGCCGGGGTGAAGGCCAGGCCTGCAAGGTCAATCTGCTCTTCTATTAGAGTGAGCAATCGCTGCGCCAGGCGGAAGGCCCTGTCGACGCTTTGTGCGTTGCGCATGAGCACGCCGAACTCGTCGCCGCCAACACGCGCGACAACGTCTTCATCCCGCACCGCCGCCTGGATGCGCTTGCCGATCTCCTGCAGCATGACGTCGCCATAGCGATGGCCGAGCATGTCGTTCACTGTTTTGAAGTTGTCGAGGTCGATATACAGAAGCACGATGACGCCAGTTGGGCTCGGGCCTTTGTGTAACAGGCTCTGAATCTCCTCTGTCAGATAAGCCCGGTTACGCAGGCCCGTCACTGGATCGTGATAGGCCAGGTGTTTGAGCTTGGCCTCGGTCTTCTGACGTTCACGCACTTCGAGGGTAAGGGCTTCGTTCCGCAGCGTGGTGACGCGTTGCGCTTCCAGCGCCTGCGAGAGCCGCTTTTCTTCATCCTGCAGCTTCATGCTGCGGCGTGAACGCGTCTCGCGGCGATAAAGAAGAATGGCGAGCGGGATTAACGCACCCAGCAGCACGGCTACAAGCAAAACGACTTCGACCGGCATGGGGATCCGGGCGTGGTGGACGAAGTTTAGATACCAGCCAAAAAATCTCATCGAGGCTCTCTACTTCCACTATTCGGTGCGCTCGGGCATTTGTAACGGTACTAAGGTTACCGCCGCTCGAGAGCGCTATCGGCAAAAAACATACTAACGTGATTCTCTCGAACGACGATAAATCCATTAGCTAAAGGGTCTTTGTAAGAAGTTGTATCGCTTCCGGAGGCGTAATGAAGGGTAATCCGGTGATTTCCAGCCATGGATATCACCTGTGATATCAAAACCTTTCCTTATTTGCTTTCGTCCCATTTTGGGACTTATTCCGGTGTTACGCTTCCGCCATAGTTACCAAGACCCCTGCTCGAAAGCCCTATTCCGAGCCTAACAAAGCTAAGAAATACGCTCCCTGGCAAACACTAGGAGCGTAACACCTAAGGAGACTCACATGAAGAACATTTGCCTCACGTTCAAGAAACTCATCGCGGATGAGTCTGGGCAGGACCTGATCGAGTACGCCCTTATCGCTGCCCTGATTGGTCTTGCTGCTATCGCATCCCTTCGGGCTTTGGCTACTTCCATCCAGAGTGTCTTCTCTTACATTCAGACACAGCTTGGCAGCGCTATTTCCTAAGACAACCCCGTACAAGAACGTTACCTACAAGACATCCTCGTCGGAGCTGTTCGATTATGCAGGCAATTTCGAGTATTGAACTTAGCTTTACGGCGGCGGTCGTTTTCGTAGGCGCTTGTACGGACGTGTACAGCCGTCGGGTCCCTAACTGGCTAACGCTTCCCGCTTTGGCAATCTCCCTCGTCCTGCAGGGGATGCATGGTTTCATCCCCTGCATGGAGGCCCTACTGGCAGTTGTGATTGCGGGTGGCATCTTTCTGATTTTTTTCCTCGCTGGAGGCATGGGGGGCGGTGATGTGAAGCTGATCGCCGCTGCCGCTGCCGGAGTTGGCCTTAGCAGGCTTCCTGCTTTGCTTGTGTTTACTTCTCTGATCGGAGGGGCTATGGCGATCTTTCTGGCCGTGCGTCACCGCCGGGTAAAGTCGACGCTGCTCAATATTGCTTCTCTTACGGCACATCATGCTTCCGCCGGTGTGCTGCAACCGCATCCCGAGCTTCATGTCCGCAACCAGCAGGCACTGCGTCTTCCATACGCTGTCGCTATTGCTGCGGGCACTGTTTTGGCGCTATGTGCGCAGGGAGTAAAGGGATAACAGAATGGTGAAACGACGCTTGTTGCTTGCGCTTGTGATTGCGCTTGCCATCTCCGGATTATTTACGTTCTGGCTTAGCCACATGTTCGCGCGGTCTGCGCGACATGACGCAGGCAAGCTTCGCTATGTCGCTCCTATTCACCCGATGAACGCCGGCGATCTGATCGGAGCGGAAGATGTACACCTGGTTTCCTGGAGCGGAAGTGTTGCGCTGGCGGGGGCCTATACCAAGCCTGAGGATGTCACCGGCAAGATGCTGTTGTATCCGATCGCGGTAGGAGAACCTATCCTGGATCGCCACATCAGCACGGCAGGGGCAGGGCTCTCGGCTCATATTCCCGCAGGAATGCGTGCTCTCTCTCTGCGTTCGGATGAAGTGGTGGGTGTCGCTGGATATCTTCTGCCGGGAACGCGAGTCGATGTGCTCGTTACGCTTCGCCCAACGACGGTTAGCCAGGATCCTTTAACGTCCACAGTTCTGCAGGACGCCCAGGTACTGACCGCCGGGCAGAAGATGCAGCCCGACCCTGAAGGCAAAGCCACACGCGTGGATGTTGTCACATTACTGGTCTCTCCTCAGGATGCCGAGCGCGTCGTTCTGGCGAGCTCGCAGGGCACTCTTCACTTCGTTCTTCGCAATGGCCTGGATCGTGCGGTGGCTCCGGATAGTTCGGTTAGGCTCTCTTCGCTCGCACCTGATCTCAAACCGGCGGTGCAGACTCGCGCACCGTCTGAAGCTGCTCATGCCAAACCTGTGCGTGCGCCCCTGCCTCCGTCTCCGCCACGTTACAGCGTGCAGATGATTCGTGGTGATAAGCAGTCCGTGGAGACATTCTGATGACGCACCGTATCTCACTCTCCTTCGCTTCGGCCATGCTGGTTTTGGCCGGATCCCTCGCGGGCACTTCAACAGGTTTCGCCCAAAGTTCTTCTGCTCAACCGGAGCTTGTGAGCGGAGCGGCAGCTTCGACATCGTCTGCCGATGGTGCTGCAGCCTCGGGGTTTATCAGCGCGGAGTTCAGCGATGCGCCGATGCATCTGGTCGTTGGCCACTCCGCAACGGTCAGCTCAAAGCAGAGGCTGAGCAAGATCTATGTAACCGATCCGACCGTGCTCTATGCCTACACGGCGTCTCCTGGTGAGGTGCTGGTAACCGCAAAGCAGCCTGGTGTCAGCTCTCTTGTCGTCTGGGACGAAGATGGCGCGATGCGTTCCTATCTCTTCTCCTCAGATATCGATGTGTCCTCGCTGAAGAGAGCGTTGCATGATGCGATGCCGCGGGAAAATATTCAGGTCAACTGCACGCAGGACCACCTGGTTCTAACCGGTACGGTGAGCACGCATGCTTATTACGATGCAGCCGAGCGTTTAGCCGGGATGTACGCGAAGAGCGTTTCGAACGCTCTGGTCATCAGTTCGTCCGCGGTGCAGCAGGTGCGCCTGAAGGTACGCATTATCGAAGTGGACCGTTCCAAGCTGGAGCAGTTGGGCTTCAACCTTTTCAGCGCAGGCGGCAATACGCTGGCGCAGTCGAGCACGACGCAGTTTCCTTCGTCGTTGAGCGCGACAACGAACGGAGCCTCGAGTTCGAGCGGTGGCACGACGGCAACGGCAGGGAATAAGACGCTTACGATCAGCAACCCTTTGAACTTCCTGCTCTATAACGCTCAGTTGAATATCGGCGCCATGGTGCAGGATATGGAAACGCGGCAGGTGTTGCAGATTCTTGCAGAGCCAAACATCACGGCAATCAGCGGACAGAAGGCTAACTTCCTTGCCGGCGGCGAGTTTCCATTTCCTGTCGTTCAGGGAAGCACCGGCGGGTTGACTTCGATCAGTGTCCAGTTCCGCCCCTACGGCGTGAAGCTGGAGTTTACGCCCATCGTTAACGACGACGGCACGATTCAACTTACGGTTGCTCCTGAGGTGAGTGCGTTGGATTACACCAACGCTGTGCAGATCAGTGGTTACACCATTCCTGCCTTGTCGACGCGACGTGCAGAGACGCAAGTCGTCCTGCAGAACGGGCAGACGTTTGCTATCTCAGGATTGCTGGATAACCGAATGACGGATCAGCTGGGGCGGACGCCTGGGATTGCCAGCATTCCGATCCTTGGTGCGTTGTTCAAGTCGAAGTCCATCAACCATTCGCGGACCGAGTTGATTGTTCTGGTCACGCCGGAGACGATTGACCCGCTGCATCAAGCGGCTGTTCCCGCGTTGCCGAAGATGGCTGTTCCCGGGATCATGCCGGATGCATTTGATGCGGCATTGCCCAAGCAGAAAAAGGCGGAGCCTAAGCCAACAACAGAGGGAGTGCCGCAGCAATGAGCCGAAGCAATCAGGGTTTTCTCAACGTCATCGTTCTGACCGTAGGGACGGATATCTATACGACGGACTCTTTGATGAGAGTGGCCAAAAGCCGTGCGTGGATGGTCGAAACGTTCCATTCGGAAGAGTACTTGTCTGCACATAAACGCCCGTCGTTTGGGCCGCAGTTACAGGACGCAGACCGGTGCGTCGCATTCCTCGACTTCGAGCGTTCGCCGGAGGCTGCTGCCGAGACGGCTCGCTTTCTTACGGAAAGCTACGGTAATAAGGTGCTCGTTGTGGCGGTGGTCAGAACGCAGCTTCCTGCGCTGATCGTGAGCGCCATGCGCTCAGGCTGCAATGAACTGCTCACCGAACCGATTCAGCTTCCGGCTCTAGAGAGCATCTTTGACCAGATTGACCGTTTGTCTGCAGGGGAGTATCTGCCGCAGGCGCAGGAAGGCACTGTGCTTGCGATCGTTGGTGCCAAGGGTGGTGTTGGAAGTACGGCACTGGCGGTGCATCTCGCGACGTTTCTGGCTAAGCGCAGCGGCAAACGTACCCTGCTGATCGACAACCATACCTACGGTGGGCATGTGGCCGTCTACCTGGGAATTGATAGCAGTAACTACTTTGAAGAGGCTGTGCGGAATCTTTCTCGCATGGACAGCGAGCTGCTGAAACGCTTTGTGGTGCAGCATAGCAGCGGGCTTGAGGTGATGACGTCTCCCGATGTTTTTGATGCGGCGAGAATGATGGAGCCCGAAGCGGTCCGCCGGGCGTTTGAGTTTCTCCGTACGGAGTATGCGTACATCGTGGTCGATTGCTCGCGCGACGAACGTGCGATCAATCGTCCTGTATTTGCAGTCGCAAAGACGATTTATCCGGTGACGACGCCTGATGTTGCCGCAGCTCGTGACCTCTCACGATTTATCGATGAGCTTGCCGTGATGGACGATTGGGCGGATAAGACTCGTATTATTCTCAACCGCTCCAACTCTCCGCTGGCGATCCCTTCCGAGCAGATTGAACACGCCACGCGGCAACGTATTGCTGTGCGTGTACCCAATGGCTACCAGGAGTTGACGCGTGCGGCTAATCTGGGAGAGCCGCTCGATCCAAATAGCCACTCGGACTCTGCTGTGGCGCTGTCGCGCTGGGCGGACGAAGTCGCCGGAACCGTTTCGCGAAAGCCGAAGTCGGCGAAAGAGGGTAAGGTTTTGTCCGCATTACGCCATCCCTTTACGCCACACAGCTCGTTTGGTTTGTAACTGCAGTCGATAAGACGAATGGATCGTGACGATGATCGACACATTTCAGGAACGCATTGAATCGCCCCTCACGCCACGTGCGCGGACGATCCCGGACTCTGTAGAGCAGAAGATCAAGTCGGCAGTTCACAAAGAACTGATCAATCGTCTCGACCTTGAGCGGTTGAGCGAGTTCAGCGAGACGCGTGCTGGACAGCAGCAGCTCTTCAGCATTATCAGTCGGATCATGTCGGAGCAGAAGTTTCCGATTAGCAGTTCTGAACGCGACAAGCTTACCCAGGAGGTGGTGGACGAGGTCTTTGGGCTTGGCCCGCTGGAGCCGCTGCTCAATGATCCTACGATCAGCGACATCCTTGTGAATACGCACCGCTCCGTCTATGTAGAGCGTCGTGGTGTGCTCGAGCACACGTGACATTGTCTTCAAAGATAACCGACATCTGATGCACATTATCGACCGCATCGTTTCGGCTGTAGGACGGCGCGTTGATGAGTCCTCGCCGATGGTGGATGCTCGCCTGAGTGATGGCTCGCGCGTCAATGTGATCGTTCCTCCACTGGCGATTGATGGTCCTATTCTTTCAATTCGCCGATTTTCTTCCGGTCCGTTGCGCGCAGAAGACCTTCTTCGCTCGCAGATGCTGACACAACCCATGCTGGAGCTACTGCAGCGTGCGGTCGAAGCGCATTTGAACATCGTGGTTTCAGGTGGAACGGGCGCGGGTAAAACCACACTGCTCAACATGCTGTCCGGGTTCATCTCACCGCGTGAGCGCATTGTGACGATTGAGGACTCTGCCGAACTGCAACTGCGGCAGCAGCATGTCGTGCGGCTGGAAACGCGACCGCCCAATATGGAAGGGCAGAAGGCTGTTCGGCAGCGTGAGCTGGTAATCAACGCTTTGCGTATGCGACCCGACCGTATCGTACTTGGCGAGGTTCGTGGCGAAGAGACGCTCGACATGCTGCAGGCGATGAATACCGGTCATGATGGTTCGCTTACGACGATTCATGCCAATACGCCTCGCGATGCTCTCTCCCGCATGGAGACGATGGCATTGATGGGGGATGTGCGATTGCCTGATCGCGCGATCCGCGCACAGATCTCTTCGGCCGTTCATTTGATCGTGCAGGTCGCTCGCATGGGCGATGGTACCCGCCGTATCACGCACATCTCGGAGTTGACCGGGATACAGAGCGAGACGATCGGGATGAACGATCTCTTCCTCTTCGAGCGTCGAGGCATGGGGCCGCATGGCCGTGTGCTTGGCCGCTTTCATTCCACGGGCATCGTCCCGCGTTTCTTTGAGAAGCTGCAGGCTGCTGGCATTCCGTTGCCGGTTGGACTGCTCAACCATAGCGTGGAGGTCTAAGACTAGCCATGCTTCTTCTTGTTATCTCGTTCCTTCTGATCGCCACGCTTTGCTTCTCGATCGTCATGCTGGTTCTTCGGCCGTCGAAGACTGCGCTTGCGACCGATCGCAGGCTGCGTAAGCTTCTCGCCGCGCCGGATCCAGCGTCGCTGGGCAAGAGAGGCGCAAGCTCCTCGGCTTCGGGAGGCCCACTTGTCGATCTGCTGGAGGCCGCAGTCAGGGATACCTCCTTGCTTCGTCGTCTGGAGGTTCTTCTGTTGCGTGCACAGAGTTCGCAGCGCCCCGGAACGATCATTGCGGCGAGCATCGGATTGGGGCTGCTGGTGCTGGTGGTTGCCCTGGCACTCAATGCGCCGCTACTCTTTTCGCTCCTGATAGCAGCGGGTTCCATAGCTATTCCTGTCTTTGTTCTGCGCTTTCTCGGGCAGCGTCGTCTTGCAGCGTTTGATCTTGTCCTTGCGGACTGCATTGATATGTGTGCTCGCGCGTTGCGTGCCGGGCATTCACTCACTGGAGCCATTGGTATGGTCGCGGACGAGGCGCCGGAACCGGCTAAGACAGAGTTTGCCGAAATTTTTCGCAAGCAGAGTTACGGCCTCGGTCTTCGCGAGGCTCTTATGCAGGCGCTTGAGCGTATGCCTTCGGTAGATCTACAGGTTGTTGTTACCGGAATGCTGGTGCAGAAGGAAACCGGCGGAAACCTCGTGGAGTTGATGGAGAGGCTTTCAAGCCTCATCCGTGAACGAGCTCGCATTCAGCGTGAGGTTCGCACGCATACCGCGCAAGGGCGCATCACAGGATGGATTCTTTGCATGCTGCCGGTGGGTCTGCTGCTCATCATCAACATCATGAGCCCGGGATACTCCAAGCCACTGTTTGAAGAAGAAGGTGGCAAGAAGCTTCTTTATATCGGCATGGGATTGCTGGCTGCCGGTGGCTTTACGATTCGCCGCATCGTCAGGGGGATTGAAGTATGAGTTACGCACACTGGATCTCCTGCATTCTCGGTGGGCTCACCGTCTTCTTCGGGCTGGCGGTAGCTGGGTTGCTGTGGGCGACAAAATCTTCACGCGAGGCGGAACGTCTGGAGAAGGTGATCTCTCATGCCCGTCCCATTCCTGTAGCGCAGCAAACACCTAGAGAAAAGCTGGAAGCCTCTATCGCTCGCTTTGCGGCTAAGCTTCGTGGTCGTATGGGCCTGAAGCTTAGCACCAAGTCGCAGGAAGATCTTCTGGCAGGTGGCTATCGAACGCCGTACGCGGCGGACATCTTTTTCGCGTTGCAGTACCTTACCCCGCTGGTGGGTATCCTGATCGGCAGCGTAATCAGCCAGAACACGTTCTTTTGGATTCTTACTCTCGCTGCGGTTGGCTTTCTAGTTCCCAATATTTTTCTGAGCCTGGCTGTGCGCAGGCGCAAAGAGAAGATTGTGCGTGCGCTGCCGGACGCGATGGACTTGTTGGTTATCTGCGTGAATGCAGGTCTGGGGCTTGATCAGGCATTGCTTCGTGTCGGGGAAGAGCTTGCTGTCAGCCACCGGGACATCCAGCAGGAGTTTACGCGGGTGCATCTGGAGCAGCGTGCCGGGGTGCCTCGTCTTGAGGCGTGGAACCACCTTGCGCAGCGTGTGAAGGTGACGGAGATTACGACGTTCGTCAGCATGCTTCACCAGACCGAGCGGTTTGGTACACCGATTGTTCGTGCGCTTACGGAGTTTTCCGATGAGATTCGTTCGAAACGCAGGCAGCGTGCAGAAGAAGCTGCGGCGAAGACGAAGGTCAAAATTGTTATTCCCCTGGTCTTTTTCATTTTTCCCTGTCTCTTCATTGTCTTGTTAGCGCCGGCTCTTATGGACATCTCCAATGTCTTCAGCGGACTAACAAAATAACTTAGCCAAAGGCTCTCGCGGCCGATAACCTCTTTGCGTTTTCAGGAAAGGAATTTCTCCATGGATTCAGTTAGCCTTGTTCGTCTCGTTGCCGGTGTCCTGGCGGTTGTTGTTCTTGCGTTCATCGTCTATCGCCGCAGCCGCGCCCGCTAACGTCAATGTCCAGGCGTCTGTTTCGGGTGAGTCACCACATCTCGGGATCGACCGTCGCGCAGAGCGTTGAAGCTGCAGACACCTCGTGGACTCGTCTCCGCGGGTTGCTGGGGCGTCGTGGTCTTGATGTGGGAACCGGGCTTTGGATTCTTCCTAGCTCCGGAGTTCACACCATGGGCATGCGTTTTGCCATCGACGTGATCGGTCTTGATCGCAACCGTAAGGTGGTACGGCTGTGGAGTAATCTCAGGCCGTACCGCTTGACCCCAATCGTGTTGGGGATGCATAGCGCGTTAGAACTGCCCGTAGGGACGATCGAACGCGCTGGCGTTGAAGTTGGAAGTGTTCTTTCGTTGGAAGAAGTGGAAGCCCTTCAGGCCTGATGAGACGACTACGCGAAATCCGAGAAGAGGACGGCCAGATCATTTTGATCGCGGCCATAAGTCTTACTGTGATCATGCTCTTTCTCGGTCTCGCGATCGATATCGGGCACGTTCGTCTGGAGAAGCGGCGTTTGCAGGGGGCTGCCGATGCTGCAGCTCTCGCTGCTTCGATCGAAGGACGGGTATGCGCGGATACCTATAGCTGTAGCGCGATGAAGACCGCGGCGCAAAATGCTTTGGTGGAGAACGGCTACACCGGCAGCACGATCACAACTGGCTGCACGATCCCATCCTCCACTTCTCTAACCCTAACGCTGAACCAGCCTCCATGTCTTTCGGCCAGCGACCCTAACAAAGGGAAAACGAATTACGTAGAGACATTGGTTTCGGAATCGGTGCCGACGTACTTTGCCCGCTTTGCGGGCTTCAATAGCTTTCACATCAACGTACGCGCAGAGGCGGGGCGAGGTCTTGGTGGACCTTGTATCTATGCGCTCAACCCAAGTGCTGCTGGTGCGCTCAACTTTGTCATCGGTGTTGGCTTTACGTTCAAGTGCGGGATCGTTGTGGAGTCTTCGTCTGCCGCTGCAATTACATGCCTGGTCGGCCTGCTGATGTCGGCTCCTGACGTTCGAATTACAGGAGGCTCAGCCTCTCTTCTTTGCCTGCTGAACACGCCGGTGTCGACAGGTGTGCCTGTGCCGACGCCCGCTGATCCGCTGGCTTACCTTCCTGCGCCTCCCAGCGCGACAGATGGATGCGGGACGGGCAGTGGTGACCTTTGGAACGGCTCGGCTACGCCCGTCAATAAATTGCTTCTGCTGGGTGAAAAAGTCGTGTTCAATCCCGGAGTCTATTGCGGGGGGATCACTTTGACGGGCACCGTGTTGTCGAGTGTGGTGTTCAACCCAGGGATTTATGTGCTCCGAAATGGCAACTCTGTTGGTCTGCTCGGTATCCCCGGTCCAACAACCAGCGGCCTGGTGATCACGATCGGCCTGCTCTGCAGCATTCAAGGGAACGGAGTCATGTTTTACAACCAGGGGAACGCCGGCAGCTTCTCGCTGACCGGGCCTTCGCTGGCGCTGGGACTCGCGAACATTAACCTTACCGCGCCGACTAGCGGTGAGTATGGTGGCCTGCTCTTCTTTCAAGCTCACGGTGTCACGAATACAGGCACCTTTCTGGTGAGCGTCCTGCAGGGTGGCCAGATGAACGGCGGCGTTTACATGCCGGATGCGTTGGTGAGTTATGGCGTAAGCGTTCTGGCTACGGACCACAATTACAACTTCATCGTGGCGGACCGCATTCAGTTCACCGCTTCGGTGCTGGGCTCCTTTGGTAACGACTATTCGACGTTGCAGAACGGCTCCCCGCTCAACGGAGACACCTCTTTCCTTGTGCAATAACGTTCCGAGGTGATGACCATGACGATGCTCTCTCGACAGATCCTCCTCCGCGACTCGCAGGCGTCGACGCTGATTGAAACGGCGCTGACGCTCCCGTTGCTTGTACTTCTGTTGGTCATGGCCGTGGACCTTGGCAATGCTTTTAGCGCAGCGATTGCAACGAGCACGGCAGCTCAGGCCGGTGCGCTCTATGGCATTCAACACCCCACCGACATTACCGGTATGGTTGCGGCCGCAAGGCTTGAAGCGCCAGGTCTGGCAACACTGGCGCCCGTCGCTACCTATGGATGTGAGTGTTCCGATGGCTCTTCGGCAACGTCAGGATGTTCGTCGGTCCCATCCTGCACTTACAACTCGATGTATTACGTCGAGCTGGATACGACTTCGACCTACACGCCGCTGCTCCCTTATCCGGGTGTTACCAGCGTCTTCACGTTGCATGGAAAAGCGAGGATGCGTGCTGCCCGCTAATCAACAACAACGTTTACGCTTATCGCGCGAGTTTGCTGCGGAGAACTCTGGCAGCTCGATGGTTGAGTTTGCTGCCTCGGCCTCGGTCGTGTTGCTTCTATTGCTCGGAGTGATGGAGTGCTCGCGGGCCATGTATGTGCAGCACTTTGTCACCAACGCCGCGCGAGACGCCTCTCGCTACGCGATGGTGCGAGGCTCTTTCTGGAGTGGAACATCCTGCACCGGTGTGAGCACTCCCAGTTGCATGGCCTCAAGCGATAACGTCAGCAGCTATGTGGCAAGCACCGTTCCGCCAGGCATTAAGCCATCCCTTTTGACCGTGACGACAACCTGGCCAGGAACCGCTGCTTCAGGAGCGTGTGACACAACGGATGGAAGCAACAGCAGCGGATGCCTTGTGCGTGTGGATGTGACGTACAACTTCACTATCTTCCTTCCTTTGCCCGTTCGCAGCATTCAGTTCAAGAGCAGGTCGGTGACGACGATATCCCGTTAGAAGAAGATCTGCCGAAAAGGAGAATGGCCCTCCGCTTTATAAGCGGAGGGCCATTCTGTTTGTGTTGCCTGGTTGATTAGCGATGCATCTGGAAGGCAGCGCGGCGATTGCGGTGATAGCAGGTTTCCTTTGGCGTTGTGCAAACCTGCACGCCCTTGCCGTAGCTCACAACCTCGACGCGCTCGTCCTCGATGCCTGCTTGTATCAGCGCATCACGCACAGCGTTGGCACGCTTTACGCCCAGGGCGATGTTGTACTCGGTCGAGCCACGCTCATCGGAGTAGCCACCGATCAGAACACTCATCTTCGGGTGCTCCTTCAGATAGCTTGCGGCCATGGCGATGGAGGTGCTTGCTTCCGGCTTCAGGTCCCACTTGTCGTAGTCGAAGTACACGTCCTGCACATGCTCGTGGAAGTCACGCTCTGCATCCGTTGCGGGAGGCGGAGGAGGTGGCACAGGAGCAGGTGCAGCCTTCGGAGCTTCCATTACTCGGAAAGGCACTTCGCAGATCGCGTTCACTGAGTTATCGGTGAGCAACTGCGCATGGGCTGTGACGTGATAAACACCGGGAGCGAGCCCCGTTGTATCGACAGAGACGGCGTTGGAGTTCTTCGAGATGGTTCCGAGGTTAGAGGTCCACACCAACTCGGCATCATTGCCATCATCGGTATGGGTAATGGCGGTAACTTCGACCGTTTCGCCTGCCTGCACGTTCCGTAGATTGGCAGAGCAGGTGATGGCCAGCCTTCTCTTGGGTGTCACGACGGTCTGTCCACCGAGACGGCCAAAGTGGCCACCGAACTTGATGACCAATCCAGCACCAAGAAGGACTTGGTTCTGCGATCCGTTCACTGCGTTCGGTAGTGCTGTGTGGAGATACTGTACTTCGAACGGACGAAGTGCGAAGCGCCGCGTCAGTTCGTAGTCCATACCTCCGCCCATGGTTACGGCGAAGCTGTTCGCCGAGGTGGTGTACGAGGTGGCGGTGGGGAAGTAGGAGTCCATTGCATGGACTCCTCCAACCGTCACCTGGCCGAATTCACTAAAGCGGCTTTGACGAAGTGTTGCTCGTGGTCCGCCTGCGTATTCGAGCAGGGTCAGATTCTGCCCCAGGTTGCCGATCTGCTTTGCATGTACGCCGTTGAACTCTCCGACGAGGCTAAGCCAGTTGTTGACGCTCACGGAGGCGGAGAGAAAGCCGCCGTTGGCAAAGAACCCTTCGCTGTTGCCCGGGGGGGCGTTCGCATCCAGAACGCTGTACCCCAGGGCTACGGTTGCGCGGGGCACCCACGGTGTGGGTGACCCATTCGCTTTCTGGGCCTGTGCTGCCGTCAGGCCCGCGGTCATAAGAAGCAGAAGTGATGCCGTGCGTTTCATTGAAGTCCTTTCGACCAGTTCGTAGGGGAAGCGGGACCTCCCGCCGCGCTAGTAAAGCAGCGCGACGGAAGGTGACGTTGTCAGCGGGTTGGTGTCCAGGATGACGAACTGGCCATTTGCGAGCGGGTAGACCACCGTCGGATAGAGCGCTCCAGAGGGCGTCAGCAGGTAACGTCCGGCAGTAGCGTCATTGAGGGTGTATGTTCCCGTGCTCGTGGTTCCCAACTGAATGATGTTGAGGTTGCCGACTCCTACGTTCGTGTCGAGGTTGCTGGTTTCATTGCCTGCACCATCTGCTACGACTGTTCCGCTTGCGTTGATGCTCGCCAGCGAAGCCGCAGGCTGCGTGCCGTAGATGAACGTTCCCTTGAGGGTTGCGAGCGTATACGGTGCAGCTGCTTCCTTCGAGAGCAGACCGAGTCCGGCATATCCCGTTTCCAGGAAGTAGCCATTGTTCGGGCTGGTCAGGTAGGCAACGCGAGGTGCAGGGGGCTGAGCCGAAATTCCCAGCAGGCCGAGGAGGCCCGAGAGAAGGCTGCTCGGAACCGGATAGTTCAGAACAGCGCGGCCTGTTGTCCCAACCGTGTAGGCACTGTTCCCCGTGGAGGAGTAGGTGCCCAGCAGATCCTGCAGCAGAGGAACGTTGACGCCCAGGATCCCCGTGACTCCGTTAAGCAAGCCAGTCAAGCCAGCCTGATCGACGTAGGTCGTGTTCAAAGTTCCTGTTGCGTTTGCCGTTCCGCGGAAGACAGTGGCTGTCGACAGATTGAGCACGTTCTGAAGAATCGTGCCAACCAGTCCAGGGTTGGTGGGTGAGTTTTCGTAGCCGACGTAAGCGCCGGTCAGCGATGCGTTGCTGAAGGTGGTCGTCGTCTGTGCTGTCAGCGAGCCAGCCAGCAGGCTATAGCTGGAGTGCTTGTCCGTCGACATCACAAAGGCATGGGTTGCGTCGATCATGTACACCGCAAAGTCTGTGGGGTACGCGGACGACGGGATGGTTGGGTTCGACATCGACAGTTGCAGGCGGCCGCTACCGTCTGCGGTGCTTGCCGTACCGGTAACCGCTGCATTCGGATAGTTGGTCGTTGCGATGTTGGCGTCAGCCGTTCCGCTGAGGCTGCCGTTAGTGGTTACAGCGAACTGACCTACCGTTGCCAGAGGCCCGCCACCGAGGTTGACGGTGCAGGATACGAGGCAGGGTGTGTCGCCCGAGAGGCCGAAGGCAAAGCTGCCGTTCAGCGCCGTGGCGGTGGTCAGTGCAGTCTGAGCCTGGAACATACCCGAACCGCGAGTACCGACCAGACCGTTGCCGTCAGCTTCGATCAGCGTGCCGTTTCCGGACACCGTTGCCGGAGCCACCGGAGCCTTCACTGCGATCGCATACGTTATCGTGCCGGACACCGTACCGTCGGCGTTGAACGAAGAGATCGTCAACGAACCCTGGTAGCTGGAGTTCAGCGTGTAGGTGCCGTGCGTGCTCTGCGTCGTCACCGTTGTGGTGGTGGGGTTGGAGGACTGGTGGTTCGAGTCCTGCTCGCCCATGGTGATGATGCCCATGCCGTTAGCGGTGAAGCTACCGACCGTCGACTGCTGGTAAGCCAGTACGCCGAGAACAACATCGTCATAGCCCTGCATCAGGAACGCGTACGGTCCTGTCAGAGCGCCGTCATACGGTGTGACCGGATAGTTGACGTTCAGCGTGAGTTGCAGGCTGGCCGTTACGACCGGGTTTTCGCTGTCGGTTGCTGTCACCGTAAAGGTGGTGGAACCAACCGCCGTCGGCGTTCCGCTGACGACACCGGTGGTAGAACTCAGCGACAGACCTGCGGGCAGGCTGCCGGTTGTTACCGCGTAGGTGTAAGGAGCTGTGCCACCAGTTGCTGCCAGCGTCTGCGAGTAAGCCACGCCAAGCGTTGCGTCCACCAGAGAGCCGGTGAAGGTGAGAGCGGCCGGACCATTCACAGTCATCGTGATGGACGCATCCTTCGACGTTGTCGGCGAGGAGGAGTCGGTCACTGTGACGGTAAACATTGGCGAACCAGCTGTTGTCGGCGTTCCGCTGATCACGCAGTTGGTTCCCAGCGTGAGGCCGGCAGGCAGAGTGCCCGACTTGAGCACGCAGCTGTAGGGAGCCGTACCACCCGAGACCGGGATCGGTTCGCTGTAGATCACGCCGACTGTAGCTGTCGGAGGTTGACCCACCGTGAGCACGACCGGTGCTCCGGAGATCGTGATTGACATCGCCTTCGTTGCCGTCAGCGCAGGTGAGCTTGCATCGGTTGTTGTTGTGGTGAAGTTGACGGTGCCAGCCGTTGTCGGCGTACCGCTGACTACGCAGCCTGCACCGAACGTGAGTCCGGCCGGAAGCGCTCCAGTGGTTACCGAGCAGCTATAGGGGCTTGTGCCGCCTGTAATAGCCAGCGTCTGCTGATAGGCCACGTTGACGGTGCCATCCGGCAGAGTGCCCGAGGTGATCACCAGGTTGTTGGCCGCCGACACCTTGATGGTGTAGGTGCCGTTCGCGCTCGTGCTGTTTGCATCCGTTACCTTCGCGACAAAGGTGTACGTTCCTACCGTCGTCGGCGAGCCCGAAACCGCCCCGGTTGCCGAGAGCGTAAGGCCCGGAGGCAGCGTGCCCGACAGCAGCGTCCAGCTGTAGGGGCTTGTGCCACCCGATGCTGACACGCTGGCGGTGTAGGTGGTACCAACAGTACCGTCTGCGAGCGTTCCGCCGGCGTTTACGAGCTGCGTTGCTTCAATCAGCACGGTGTAGGTTGCGTTTGCGGTTACGTTGTTTGCATCCGTCACCTTCGCGACAAAGGTGTAGCTGCTTGCGGTGGTCGGTGTGCCTGTCAAAGCGCCGTTTGCGCCAAGCGTAAGGCCCGGAGGCAGTGTGCCTGAAACGAACGCCCAGGTATACGGTGTCGAGCCGCCGGTTGCCGTCACGCTTGCCGAGTAGGCTGTGCCTACCGTGCCGTTCGTGAGAGCGCCGCCAGCTGCTACCAGCGTCGCGTTCTGGATCAGTACGGTATAGGTTGCGTTTGCGGTCGCGCTATTTGCGTCCGTCACCTTTGCCATAAAGGTGTAGCTGCCCGCAGCGGTTGGCGTGCCCGTGAGCATGCCTGCGGGGGAGAACGTCAGACCCGAAGGCAACGTGCCGCCAACAACTGTCCAGCTGTAGGGTGTGGTGCCACCCGTAGCCGAAGTGCTTGCTGAGTAGGCTGTGCCAACCATGCCGTTGGTGAGAGCGCCGCCAGCTGCTACCAGCGTCGCGCTCTGGATCTGCACGGTGTAGGTTGCGGTAGCCGTCGCGCTGTTTGCATCGGTTACCTTGGCGACGAAGGTGTAGCTACCAACCGTGGTGGGGGTTCCAGCGAGAGCACCGCCTGCGCTAAGCGTGAGTCCCGGAGGTACTGTTCCCGAAACCAGCGACCAGGTGTACGGTGTTGCTCCGCCGGTAGCCGTTACGTTCGCGGTATAGGCGGTTCCAACAGTGCCGTTGGCGAGAGCTCCACCAGCCGCGACCAGCGTCGCGTTCTGGATCTGCACGGTATAGGTTGCGGTAGCCGTCGCGCTGTTTGCATCGGTTACCTTCGCGACGAAGGTGTAGCTTCCAGCGGTGGTTGGGGTTCCAGCGAGAGCGCCACCTGCGCTGAGCGTGAGTCCCGGAGGTATAGTTCCCGAAACCAGCGACCAGCTATAAGGTGTTGTGCCACCGGTAGCGGACACGCTCGCGGTATAGGCGGTTGCGACGGTTCCGTTGGGCAGCGCGCCGCCAGCCGCGACGAGTGTCGCTGCGCTGATAGTGATGCTCTGCGTGCTGCTGATGGAGTAGGGCACATCACTCTGGTCGCTTGCGCGGAGCACAAACGTGTAATTGCCGACAGTTGTCGGCGTGCCGGAGAGGAGTGCTGTAGCTGCATTGAACGTCAGCCCGGGAGGCAGCGTTCCTGAAGCGAGACTCAGGGTTACAGCGCCTGTACCCCCGGTGGTCGTGAGTGCGGCAGAATAGGCCGTTCCGACCTTGCCGGTTGCCGGCACGGTTGGGATCACCACCGCCGGATTGACCGTAATTGCTGCCTGAAGCTTATTGTTGGTACCCGCGATCTGCGCGTTCACGGTGACATGAATGGGAGCAGCGAGGCTTGCGGGAGCAACATACACTGCGGAATTAGAGGAGACCGAAAGCGAACCACAGCTCGAGCCGCAGTCGCCGCTCAGGGACCACTGCATGGGCAGGCTGCCGGTGACGACGGCTTGCAGCGTCGCAGACTGACCGGCGTCGATGGTGTGGGCTGAACTGGTCAGCGAGGTAAGGCCCATGCCTGGGTATCCGCCTCCGCAGCCGCACATAACAAGCGTAAGCAGCAAGAACGCGAGGCTGCAGCTTAGCTTGGCGTAATAACGCCTGCCATGCAGCAGCATCTCTTCCAGGCCCTTCAAGTCGTTCGGTGCGAACGACGTGTCTATCTTCCGATGACTCGCAGCTGCACGGGGCAGATTTGCGAGCGGCGTATGACGCGTTGCCTCAAAATGAGTCATTGTTGGTTCTCCTGAAAAACCTGAAAGTTACTTGTGCAGAGTGAAATCAGTTACAAAGGACAAGTGACTTGGAGGCCAAATATAAGTCACCAATGAGCTCATTTTTCGCCTGAAAACGAATAAACAGGCGTCGTGATATCGCCCCTGATATCCCTCCTCTGCGGAAGACGTCAAAAGCACCAACGAGCGCCACGCGGTTCATCAAAAGCCGTATTTTGACGATGATCGGAAGGGGTTTGGGCTATGCTGGCAAGCCGTGGACTGATGCCGCAAAAGTTGTATGGAGCAGAACTCGTCGCCAAGAGAGACTTTTCACGCAACCCTGGTTGAGAGCTATTAGGCTTCTAAAAAATAAAACATGATTGGAATATCTCCCATGCTGAGCAATAACAAGAGATCGCCAAGTTTTCCTCTTCGTCTTTCCCCAAGCGCACTGCAACTGGCTCGGACCGCTGCAGAAGCAGAAGGCCTCTCTCTTAACCATTTCGTCTCGATCGCTGTCACGGAGAAGCTGAGCCGGTTGGAACGTATGACCTGGATCAAGCGCCAGGCAGCCATGCAGCGTGAGACGGTGGGCCTCGCTCGCGTTATGCGTCCTTAGGAAACGAGAATGGGTTCAGGTGATATCACCTGAACCCATTTCTTTGTTTCGAATCGCCTGACTATCTGCGGAACACTACGCGACCAGAGATAAAGCTTCTGGAGAGCGCAGCATCGCTATGCAACTTACATCGAGCTTATCCGGAGCCATTTCGCTGATGAGTTGTAACACCTCATCGGCGGTGTGCTTGCTTCGATAGGCTCGTCCGGCTGCGAGCGCCTCTGCGACCTCTGCCACTGCAAGGATTCTGGCGAGCAGACTGATCGATTCTCCGCGTAGTCCGAACGGCTGACCTGAGCCATCCAGGCGTTCACGATGCATGGCCGCAGTGGATGCGACTTCTTCGAAGCCCGGTATAGACGATAGTAGGTCGAGCGTCAGTAATGGTGCTCGGTTGATCGTCTCTTTTTCCTCTTCTGTCAGCAGTTCGGCCTTATCCAGCACCTCAGGCTCAACGGTAAGATTGCCGAGATCGTGCAGCAGGGCAGCCCGATGCACTGCTGTGGTCTGCCACTCGTTGAGTCCCATGTCTTTTGCAAGGTGCGCCGCCAGCTTTGCCACAGCCGTTGAGTGGCGCATCATATGTTGCGAACGCGTATCGATGACTTCCGCGAAGACCTCGCACAAGCGATCAATCGAGTGCGTTTCGCCATCTTCTGCGTTTGGTTCCAGGGCCGTGACGACAGCGGTAAGATCCCCTTCGCGAAGCGGCTTCCATGTCTCTTCCGAGTGGAACGTCAACATGGCTGCAGCAACCAGGCCGGGATCAAACAGACCTTTGCAGCGCCGATACAGCAGGTCGAGCGTTACTTTGCTGCCATAGGCCTCGTGCAGGAGCTCAAGCGTCTGGGCGAGCTTCACAATCTGCGCCAGAACGGCGATCGTTTCATTGCGAGACGAGGGAGTGCCGCCACCGTTCCACTTTATGTCCATGTATCCGATCGCGTCTGCGGTATCGTGGGACAGCCCCATATCCATCACTCGCTGTGAGCCGAGCACGCGCCTGCGACGCCGGATTGCTTCCCCATGCAGCCGGTTGGACACGAACTTTTCCAGAAGCTGTTTGACGCCTGAGAACGTAGGCTGCTGCCGTAGTAGTGTGAGCGCGGCAGGAAGTACGCGGCGGCGAGGCAGAACAGCAGAGCCTTCGGTCCACAGTAGTGTTGCTTCGGCATCAGCCTCAGCCAGAAACTGCAGACCTGTTTCCTGCTCGCCCGTGGTGCCAATGTCTTTGAAGAGTAGCGCATAGAAGAGGCTGCGGAAGTCTTCAGGCCTCAGGCCCGCGCGTCGGCCTATCTTCATCCCGAGAATGCAGGCTCGAAGGGTATGTCCTTCAAGTCGGCCAGTAGCTTTATCCAGCGCAATGGACAGGCCGCAAGCGGTAGCGGCGAACGAGGGTTCTGTAGAGGACGGCCGAAACTTAGGCCGAAAACGCCGAATATTGGAAGGCATAGACGCTCCGATGTACAAGCATGCGATAATTCGGAGCTAAAGAATCGTCCCAATCCAGAGCACTGATACATTTTCATGCGTTTTGATATCAGTTATGCAACCGCACTTATTCTTTCCTCCATTTCCGCTGCGAAAGCCCGCTATGCTTGTCTCCCTAAGGGGACAGTTGCTTGATGCATCGCGCTTGCTCAAGTGCAGGCAGCTGTTTTCCGATGAACTACGGGTGAACCTCAAGGAGGGTTCCGCTTCATGAATTCGGAAGACGCTCGTCACAAAAGCTTTCCTTTGCGCCTCCCTCCGTCCTTGCGCCAGCAATCGACCGAACTCGCGCGGAATGAGGGTATTTCGCTCAATCACTTCATCAGCCTTGCCATCGCGGAGAAGGTGAGCCGAATGCACATCAGCGACGAAGGCGTACGGGAACAGGCGCGTCCAGCACTTGCTTTGGTCGCTCGTAAACCCGTCACAGAGAACCCGGGGGCATGATCGTTCTGGCACGCGTACTCTTCGCTCCGGAGCGCTTAGAACGCCTCCAGCTAGGGACTCTGCTTCCCTGAGGCTGCTTCGTCGGCGCAAGAGTTATCCCCTCTGCTAGTTAGCGGAGGGGATAACTTTTGCGGTTCAGGTTGAGTTACAAAAATTAGAATTTTCTAAGAAAGCATATCTTTCGATCTAAGACGCCTCCGCGATGTTTGAAAACGAGGTGCGATCGTCCTCTAGTTATATTCTTCCGGCTGAGTTGCGTCCGGTAGCCTTGCGACCTTCGCAGCATCGAGCAGAAGGGTCATTAGCGTCGTCAGGATCAGATTGACGCCCAGGGCGATTACGCCAATGTACATGGGCACGATATGGTTGCCGAATGCGATGGGATAGATGGCGCTCTGGAAGTGCAATTTCGCCAGAAGCCACAGAGAGAATCCCATACTGACGACCCAGCCGCCCAGCAACGCCCCATGATGAAATAGCCGCTTCCAGAGGCCGAAGACAATGGCTGGCAGTGTTTGGAGAATCAGAACGCCGCCGATCAACTGAAGGTTGATTGCATACTGCATGGGCACGAAGAGCACAAAGAGTAATGCGCCGGCGTTCACTGCAAGGGAGGAGTACTTCGCAATCTGCGCCTGGCTGGAGGGTGAAGCGTCTGGGCGGAGGTACTCTTTGTAGATATTTCTGCTGAAGAGGTTGGCGGCAGCGATGGACATGATCGCCGCAGGGACTAAGGCTGCGACTGCAATTGCGGCGAAGGCGAAGCCCAGAAACCACCGCGGAAAGACGAGGCTGAACAGAGCTGGAACGAGATCTTTTGCGGAATGCAGATGCAGACCTGCGGCTGCTCCTACGATTCCCAGCAGAGCCACCAGCCCAAGCAGGAAGGTATAGGCGGGGAGCAGAACCGCGTTGCGGCGAATGACGTCAGAGCTGCCGGAGGCGAGCACGCTTGTGACGGTGTGGGGATACATGAAGGCTGCGAGCGCGGAGCCAAGTGCAAGTGTGGCGTAAGCGCTGAAGCCTGCAGGCATAAGGATGACGGAGCCTGTGCCTGTGCGGGCAAAGTGATCAGCAGCGTGCGCAAAGATCGTGTGATAGCCACCGAAGTGACGCGGTAGAAGGAAGACGGCTGCGAGCACAACGATGTAGATCATCGTGTCTTTTGCAAACGCGATGGAGGCTGGTGCACGCAGCCCTGCGGTATAGGTAAACGTTGCGACGCAGGCGAATGCAAGGATGATTGGCATGGCGCGCAGCAGGGCCGTGCTGCCGGTGAATCCCATTTGCGCCAGAACCACTTCAATGCCGGTAAGTTGCAGTGCGATGTAGGGCATGAGCGCGATAACGCCTGTGGCGGCGACGGCAGTCGCCAGCCAGCGGCTGCCGTAACGAACGCGTACAAAGTCTGCGGGGGTAACGAGCCCATGCGCGCGGCTCACGCTCCAGAGTCGAGGCATGGTCGCGAAGACGAACGGGTACACGATGATGGTGTACGGCAGCGCGAAAAATCCTGCCGCTCCTGTGGCAAAGACCAGCGCTGGCACGGCAATGATGGTGTATGCCGTGTAGAAGTCGCCTCCCACAAGAAACCACGTCACCAGAGTTCCGAATTGTCGTCCGCCCAGCCCCCACTCTTCCAGTGCTCCGTGGCCGGTAGAGTGCCACCGCGACGCGAGTATCCCGGAGGCGCCGACCAGGAGCAGCACGAGAAGAAAGACTCCCAGAACAATCCCATTTCCATGTGTCAGCATTTAGCGGGTGCTCCGGGTGTGGAGATACACCGCGCCTGTCAATGCTGCGCTTCCAACGATCCAGGCGAACTGGTAGGCGTAAAAGAACGGCAGGCCAAAGATCTCGGGAGTGGCCTTTGCATAGAACGGTGGCCAGAGCAGCCCTGCAAACGGTGCAAGCAGAAGTGCCATGTGATACCAGCGAAGCGGTTTGGAGCGTTTCTCGGATCGTTGTTCTGGAGGATTCATGTTGCTAGTCATTCTCTATCTTGCGGATTTCTTTTGTCGCTTCAAAAGTGTTAAGGGCGAACACCTAAATGACCGCCGTTGGTGGCAACATTCATGGGTGTGATGACGGGAGCAGCCGCGCCAACCAGAAAGAGGAGGCTTGACGTGGAGCCGGTGCCAACCCAGAGGTTGCCGGAAGGATCGATGGCAAGGCCATGCGGGTAGGGCAGCGATCCTTTGCCGTAACAGACCGGCGAGAGCAGATTGCCTGTGCTGTCCAGCTGGCTGATGCAGCCCGTTGCCGACGTTGTGGAGTAATTGGCTACCCATACCGTGTTGAGTCCATCGATTGCGACAAAGGCGGGTGCGTTCAGCTGTCCGCCACCGTTGAAGGGACTTCCCGGTGCATTGGCTCCTGTGTTATCCAGCTCTGTGATCGTGCTGGAACCATAGTTTGCAATCCATGCGTTGCTTGAGGAATCGAACGCCAGAGCAAAGGGTGCACTGATGCTGCTGCCGCTATAGGGACTGCCGGAGACGGCTGTGCCTGTCGAGGTCAGGCGTGCGATCGTATTAGAGATACGATTCGCGGCCCAGAACTCACCGGCATGGTTGATCGAAAGGCCGTAGGGCTGGCTGGTTGTCGTAATCCCGCCGACATCGATAGGACCATTTGTCAGCGTCCCATCCGAGGCAAACACATTCAGGCCACCGGTACCACTTGCTTGCGCCAGCGCCCAAATGCTTCCTGCGGCATCGATTGCAATGCCGCGTGGCGTTGAGCTTGTGGACAGGCTGCCTCCGGTAAAGGGTCCCGTTGCGATTCCTGTGCTGGAAATCTTCGAGATTCCACCTTTGCCACTGGCCGCGTTTGTCACCCATGCGTTGTCGCTGGCGTCGATGGCTATGCCGTACGCGCCAGCAATGCCGCCTCCGGTAAAACCTGTTGTGCCGGAGAGAAATGCTCCTGTGGGACTGATCTTCGTTACGGCGGAGGAGGTGCTGGCGTTGTTGGCTGCCCAGATATTGCCTTGGGAGTCGGCTGCGAGCTGGTCGGGGTAGTTCAGTCCTCCACCTGTCACTTTCACCAGCAGATTCCAGTCATTTGGTGCAGTGCTTAGAGCGGTCGGAAAGGGCGCAATCGCCGCTGACTGGTTGAAGATGGCGCCTACATTGTTTCCCGGGTTATGGGCAATATTCAAGATTGCCTGAGCCGTATCGGAAGGCGTACTGCCAGTACTCGACTTTGCCAGCGCAAACAGTGTTGAGCACGCCGTACTTGTCGAAGGGTCGGAGTTCACGCAGTTCGCGAGTACGTTCGCCAGCGTATTGATGGTGGTGCTTGGAATGGTCAGGTTTGAAGGTAATCCTGCAAAATTGCCGCCTGCAACGGGTTGGCCAGAGCCCGGTGAGGTCCCGGTGGTGAAGTTCACCAGGTTATTTATCATGCCAAACGCGTTCGTCAATCCCAGGGCATTTCCCGGCAACGTTCCTGAAGGGCTGCTGTAGCCAAGGTTTGTGGGCGAGGTCATGAACTGTGCCAGAGCATACGCTGCTGCAACGGTGGTGACTTCGTTAACGTTTACGTTGATGGCGGCGGCGTTGTCTCTTAGAAAGGAGCAGGACCCGAGCGCAGACATCAGGCTGATGTTCGGGTTAGTCGTACCTGCTGCAAGTCCTGGATTTCCTCCCTGCGCCAGCAGGTAAACATACTGTCCTGCGGTGCAGTTGTAATCGCCCGTAAGGTTGAACGTGCCCGAGCCGTCCGTAGTTACATAGCCGTTGTTGTTTGTATCGAGCGTTACGTTCGTTGTGCCGCGGTTCGCAGCCGAAGCGATAGGGTCAAGCAGCGAGACGGAAGCGGCTCCGTAACCCGAAGTGCTGGCGGCATAAAGATAAACGGCCGCTCCAGTGACGGGTTGTTGCCCCCCGTACAGTTTTCCTGTAATCGAGATACTGCCGGCAGTCTCCGGTGAAGAAACGGTGTGCATGCCGGCACCGCAGCCTGCGAGAGCGATAAGAGAAATTCCGAGGGCAACGAGTGTGCCGGTCGTCCGTAGTGTCAGTGTTCTTACAAAGTGCTTTTGAAGCAGAGTCATTGTGGGCTCCATACATTTCTGGCAAAGAGGAAAGTCGTTGGTCGATGAGTGCCCGGTTTAGGGCGCGATGCGGATGTAATCTGCTTCGAGATCGAAGTCTGTGCTGGCGGCGTTCTTATTGCTTACGACGAGGTCGATTGTCTTGGCACCCTTGGACATCGTTCCGGTGTAGACGTTGTACGTCTGGTAACCCGTTGCGGAGCTATAAGTGTCATAGGTGCTGCCAAGCGAAGTGCTGTTAACCTTCACTGCAAATATCCCGTTCGTTGGCCCCGTCTTCATGCGTACGGAGAGCGTGTAGGTTCCGGTTTCCGGGATGTATACGCTATAGGTCAGCTTTGAGTCGGTCGCCGCAGCTGTCAGTTTGGTTCCACGCCCTCCGGAGAGAGCTGGATCGGTCGTCTCGGTCTCCGTTACCGTGCTGCCAGCTGCCGGGCTATAGTGGTTTTCCGCCTCGTAGATGTATCTATAGTCAGTGAGGCTACTGGACATGATGCTTTGGAAGTAATTCCAGGTCTGCGTGTAATTCGTGGTCGTTGAGCCTGCGTCCTGAGGCCGAATCAGCCAGACTCCGTCGTAATACTGGTTGGGTGAGGTACCAACGAGGCCATTGGAGTACAGCTCCCAGAACACGACCCACCGAGCGCCCCAACGCAGGGCGTACTCCACCTGCTGGCCCGTCACGACACGCGCTTTTGCGGAAGTATCGTCACTCCAGTTATTCCCTCCAGAGTAAAACTGCGATTCCGGGGTGCTGAACTCGCCGATATAGACGTTCTTCGAGCCATACAGTGCCGAATCCGTACGCTTGTTCTGGATGTACGCCAGCATCCCGTACAGGTTGTACTCGCTGCCTGGAGTGTCGGCTGAATAGCAGGAGCAGGAGTAGAGGTCCATGGAGATATTCGGGATAACGAGGTCCACAATGTGCGGATAGTTCCAGGTCCGCGCAAACCCGGTAATGGCGTTCATCTCAGCCGCTGCCGCCACGGTGACGTTGGTCGAGTTTGATTCGCTTCGGGCTTCGGAGACACCATCCTGCCGCAACTGTAGCCAGAGGATCATGTTGCGTACGGCGATGCAGTAGTCCGTATTGGTTCCGGCGGGGCAGGTTTCGGTAGACGAAGGCGCCGGGCTGAACGCTGAGGGGTTCAGGTTGTTATCGCCCTCCCAGTGTTGCAGAACGAAGGTCTTGCCCGTGTTGTTATAGGTCGAAAGCAGAGAGGCGGCGAGGGTCTTGAACTCGTTCTTCACGCAGGCCTGCAATGTGGTGTTTGTCGCAAAGCTGGCGCTCTTCCAATCCGTGGCTGTCCAGGCTCCTTTGCTGGTCGTCTGGCAAAACTCGTTCGCTTCCAGAATGTAGGTGTTGAAGTTCGAGTCCGCAAAGGTATTTGCGTACGGCGTGGAGTTGGCCAGATCTTTCATGGAGTTGATCGTTCCCCAGTTTGTGGTGTGGGGGTAGGCTGTGGCATAGGCGCTTGTGAACCAGAGCTTGATTACATGCGTCCCCAACCCCGTGCCGAACTCCGTCGATGTAGCCGCGAGCCTGTGTCGACCCTCGTCCATCAGCGACTCGGAGGTGTTGTATTGGTAGAGCGACGTTGTGTTGGTCACACCTATCTGGTCCGCAAGGGTGGACGGGGCCTGCTGGGAGACAGCCGTCGTGGGCTGAACAATACTTGCGCCACAGCCGGCTAGAAGCACAGCGGTGAAGAGGCTCGAAATGCGGAGGCTTGCCATGAGGTACCTCATTTGCGTAGGGAATGATCCTGGGTTTTCCGCCGGAGGGCTATGCGTTCGAACGCTTGTCCTGGGGCAAATTGCAGACGACCTACCATCGACTCTTACTTGGGGAGAGTCAAAGTAATTGCAGTAATTAGCGGTAAATCCGCTCGGTAAGCAGGCGTTTTTCGCTATAACGAGGCATGCTTGATCGCACCATGACACGTCGCCAGGTACTTCGTTGGATTGAAGGCAGTCTCGTCGCTGCCACAGTTAGCGGCAGCATTCCGGCTCGCGCCTTCGCCGGCGTCGCGACCGTCGACCTCGTCGTCTACGGTGGAACCCCCGCCGGAATTATGGCGGCGGTGACGGCGGCTCATGCTGGTCTGCACGTCATCCTGGTTGAGCCTTCAGATCGGCTTGGAGGAATGGTCACCGGTGGTCTTGGTTTGACCGACGTGGGCAACCGTCACCTGGTCGGCGGGCTCACGCTCAAGTTCTTCCGCCAGGTTGAAGCGCACTATGGAAGCCACGCCTGGAACCTTGAGCCGCACCTTGCACTTCAGTTCTTCGAAGACATGCTCCATGAAGCGAACGTTGTGGTGCAGCGCGGCAAGCGCCTTCGCGAGGGGAAGGGAGTTCGAAAGAGCGGAGCAGTCATCGAAGCGCTTCAGTTTGAAGATGGCTCTACCCTCGAAGCGAGGATGTTCATCGATGCCACGTACGAAGGCGACCTTCTTGCGCAGGCTGCTGTCAGCCACGTTCTCGGGCGAGAAGGCGCTTCGGAGTTCGAGGAGCCTTGGGGCGGTGTGCAAACCTACCCCAGCAAATATCTACACCTTTCCCCTGCCGACATGAAGGGGCATCTGCTGCCGGAGATCTCTTCGCTTGTTGCAGCACCTGTGGGCAGTGCGGACAACAGGCTGATGGCCTATACCTTCAGGTTGTGTCTCACGTCGGATGCGAGCAATCGTCTGCCTCTGCCAAAACCACCGGGCTATGACCCTGCTCGCTACGCGCTGTTGGGGCGGATCCTGCAACATCACGCTCACCCGAACCTCGATGCGGTGGCGAAGTTGAGCCCTCTGCCGAACAACAAAATTGATCTCAACAATGCCGGGTTCTTCTCCACGGACTACGTCGGCGGGAGCTCGAAGTACCCAACCGCCAGTTATCGCGAGCGGTCGCGTATCTGGCAGGAGCACTACAACTACGTTTCCGGCCTTCTCTACTTTCTTTCCAATGAGCCAACCGTCAGCGATGATGTTCGCGGGCGCATGGCGTCTTATGGCCTGGCGAAGGACGAGTTCACCGGTAGCCACGGCTGGCCAGGACAGCTTTATGTGCGTGAGGCCCGGCGTATGCGTGGGGTCTACACCATGACGCAACGTGACATTACAACGGAGACAATCAAGGAAGACTCCGTGGGGATGGGCTCCTATCAGGCTGACTCGCACAATATGCAGCGGCTGGTGGTTGGGCCAGACATGATCGCCAACGAAGGTGGGATGTTCCATAAAACGGAGCCTTACGCTATTCCGTTCCGCTCGCTGCTCCCGAAACCGGCTGATGCCACCAATCTGTTGGTTCCGGTCTGCCTGTCGTCATCACATGTAGCGTTTTGCACGATCCGCATGGAGCCACAATGGATGATCCTCGGAGAAGCTGCTGGATTGGCGGTGGCTAAAGCTTTGCAGGGCAAGACCACGTTGCATCATCTGGAGCCTGCCGCGCTGACCGCCGCTTTGCGCGACCATGGCAGCGTCCTTTCACTTGCAGACGCTGCCATGGCTAAGAAAGGCTAAGCTTTCAGCAGAAACTCTGCGGGTAACTTCTTCCCGGGGTTCTTCAGGAGTGCCTGAAGATACTTCGCCCCGATCCCAAGTGAGCCGTCTGGTTTGATAAGCCAGAATCCCGCGAGTCGGGAAAGATCTGTGACTGGCTTCTCCGCATCAGAAGTCTTGCCGACGGTTTCGTTGTCGTAAAGCTCCCACTGGAAGATGTATGGAATCTTCTTTGCGAAGAAGACAGCCATGGCCGTATCCCACCACTCGGTAATCAACTCCGGGGTTAGCCCAGGCCTCTGCTCTGGCAAGCCAACTTCGCCGATCATGACAAAAGGCTTCTTCGTACGGTTGAGGCCCGAGTGGTACTCGATAATGTCCAGCCCCTGCCAAGTTTTTACTGCGGAGCCTCCACCTGCTCCCATGCCGTCATAGCTGGACCAGGAAACGCCATCGACGTTCACATGCGGGATGACATCGGTGATGACGCCCGGCAGGCCATGTAGCGTGTCATACACGCGGTTGACCTCGGACACATGGAAGACCTTGCAGGAGGAATGCGGGTTCGCTGCGCGTGCGCGCTCCACACCTGTCTGGCGGGCCTGCAGCCAGCGGATCATCGCGCCGGCGCGCTCAGAGGCGTCGACCTTGTTGCCGATCTTGTATTGGTCGCGGTCCTTGCCTCGCAGGATCCAATCGCCTTCCCAGTGCTGCAGGATGAACGTGACATCACGATCTTTAAAGGTATTGAGAAGGTAGTTTGCTAGCTCTTCGAACTGTGCTTCTTCTTGCTCAAAACTCGCCTTGCTGTCGAGTTCCTGTTTGCGAACTGCACCGACTTCAAAGCTGTATACCTCAAACGGCATGGCAAGCACATGCTGAAAAACCGGAAGCTTGATGATCTCGAGCAATCGAGCGTGCGGCCCCAGCGGATACTTCCAGTGGAACTCATACCCTGACAGGCGAGTATCTAGCCATAGCTTGATGGAGCGCATCCCGAACGACTGCAGTGCCTCGGCACCTTCGATCAAGTAGGGCTTTTCGGTTAGCGAGTACTTCCCTCCGTAGTGTGTTGCGCCAAGCCGATGCAACATGTCGGAAGGGATCGTCGCCCCGTGTCGTGGGCTCGCTGCCAGGCAGGCCTTCTGGATGATGTCTGGATCTGTAAGGAACGAAGCGTTGGGGGGAGTGGTCTGGAGCCACTTTGCCCTGAGTGGTCCAGCCGCAGCCATGGACCCTGCGGCTGCGGCTCTTGTGAGAAAAGTACGACGGTTCAAGGTTTCACCTCGGAATGATTGGCTGCTGTTGTTTTCATAGAGGCATTGGCCTGGAGCGCCGTCATCATCCGGTAAAGAATAAGCGCGGCATCTCCTCGTGTGAGTTTCGATTGCTCCCCCAGTGGCATCGCAGTTGGCACTTCTTCATACCCCTTCCGGTGATTCAGTAGATCTGCCGAGCGCAGGAACGAGTCGCGAGACGCGGACTCCGAAGGGCAGAACATGCCTTGCGTCTGGCAGGCAGTAACAGCCTTGAGGGCATACAGGCGCTCCACCGGAACAGAGAACCGGTCCCATAGTGGCACATCGCTAAACGTAGGATGAGTAACGACAGCAGGGCGGAATTCGTTGAACGGTTTCGCGATTTCATACGCCGCCGCAAGTAGCTCGGCAGCTTCGCCTCGGGTAACAACGGATTGCGGCTCAAACGCTCCCTTATGTGAGGACATCCATCCCTTTGTCTGCACAAACTCAACCGCTTTCCACAGCTCTGTGCCTGGCTCGACATCGGTGTTTTGCTCCTTCGCCAGCACGGCACCTGCGTCGAGCAACGTCCGCTGCACTACTTCGGGACGTACTTGTCTTGGTTGCAGATGCTCACGAACAGCGATTGCCGCCAAGGCTCCAGCCGCTTGCCCCGTAAGCATGGTGATGGGTTGCAGGCGAGTAGCACCGTTTGCCAGTCGTGACTGCGAGATGTTTTTCTCTGCAGCCAGCAAGCCATCCACACGAATAGGAATCAGGCTACCGAGAGGCACTTGAAATGGGCCGCCGCGGAATCCCGGCGGGCTATCCGCGGCGTGCTCGAGGCTGGGCTCCAGATTTGCTTCGCGATTGCAGCCATGCAGATCGTCGGCGTAATCGCCTACTGCGATAGAGGAAGGGAAGTTCACTACGGCCTGCTGCGGATTGCCTTCTCGACGAATGTCACTGGCCGTCAATGTATAGACGCCAATGAGACGACGGCTCTCTCGGAAGTAAGGTATGGGCGGAAGATTGTTCTCGATCTCACGAAACTCCTGTGGAATGTTGGAGCATGAATGCTGCTCGTTATAACTTCCGTCGAAACCTTCATCGTTTGCCACGGACCAGTCGTGCTCGCCCATGTCGTGCTGAATGTAATAGACCATTTGCAGCGTTTTCAGCTTCGCTTGGCATACCTGCGTTGTCTTGTTGGCACCCGTGAAATCTCGAACGTAGAACGGAAAATCATTGAACCAGTTCAGCTCGCTCCGCGTGATTTCAGTGGGCTTGGTGATGTCGACATCGCCAGGAATAGAAGAGTCTGGCAGGCCGCGGTAGACGTTATGCATGGCAAGATCCACCGGTGGCACTTTGGTCGCTGCGTTGCCGTCCTTGCGCAGTACCATCTGCAGCCGTTTGCGAAGGGATTCGCTGTAGCCCGGGGGAGGCGTATGCATCTGCAACTCTTTCGGGACACCCTTCTTGTACTTCTTCATGACGGCCACATAGGTGATGCCTTGCACGCAGGCGCTCTGATCGATGTTGTCGCTGGTGGAGTTACCGATGCGATAGGCTGCGGGCGTTAGCGGAAGCACATCGCCTAGCTCCGTTGCGTCGATAAGCACTGCAGAATGCAGGGTCAACGCTGGCTCCAACACCGCACCCGTGACTGTATCTCCATCGGTAAGAACACGCACGATGCGATGCTGCAGATAGACATCAAGAACATGGTGCTGTGCGCGGGTCTCTTCAATCATGGAGTAGAGAACGCGCTGTGCGGCGGAGGGTTCAAAACAGTGCGACAGTATCGTGTAGTAGCAGGTGTGGATGGACTTTCCGCGCTTGTCGTAATACTTCGTCATCCGGTGAAGAAACTCGCCATAGATGCCGGAGTTTTGTGTGATCGTGCCGCCTTCATCCATCGTGCTTACGGAGGCCGCGGTCATCTGTCCGCCGATCCAGTCTGTCTCTTCCACGAGAGCAACGCGCGCGCCTAATCGTGCCGCCTGCAACGCTGCCGCGACTCCTCCTGTTCCTGCTCCGGCTATCACGACATCGTAGGTTTTTTCCTGAGCGTGCGCGGAACAGGCCGCAAGCAGAGTTACCGCAGCAAGTGTTTTCAAAAAGTTCAATCGCAAAGGAGAATCCTTTCTTCTACCAGAACAACTTCAGAGCAGCCTGAATCTGGCGAGGCAGATTCTTCTGATTTGAAATAGCGCCAAAAGTGGACAAACCATAAGTCGTCGCCGGCTTGTCGAACTGCGTGCGGTTGAATACGTTGAACGCTTCGCCACGAAGCTGCAATCTGAGCGCATGGCCCAACTGAATATTTTTGATCCCTGAGAGATCAGAGTTGAGAACACCATGCGCGCGCAGGTTCGCTGAAAGCCTCGGCACATTGCCAAACTGGAAGGCGAGTGTGTACGCGAACGCAGCGGGGTTCAGATAAGCGACGCCGTTATTGCTGTCTGGCCCAAGACGGTTCTTCACCGATCCCGTGGTCAGCGCCGCAATGCCTGGAACCTTGTTCGGACGCGTGCCGGAAAGCAGCGGTCCACCCGAGGCTGTGATGTTCAGCGGCAGACCGGTCTGCGCTGTGGTGATCGTCGTGATCGACCATCCCCCAATGACGGAGTCGAGCCATACGGGAGCACTATGCAGGAAGTAACGCCCACGCCCAACCGGCAACTGGGCAATAACCGCAGCGCTAAAACGCTGGGTCACATCTGTCGGGTCCACTGCTCGTTCGATGGCGAGGTTGTACGAGTTCTGATAACCCGGTGAGCCTGTATCCAGAAAGCTGGTGGTGTTGTTGTTGACGTTACCCAGGCTCTTCGACCAGGTATAGGCCAGGGTTGCGGTAAGGCCCTGCGCCTGATGACGAAGGCTTACCTGCAGGCTGTTGTAGGATGAAGAGCCGCGAGGCAGATACTGCTCTGTAACACTGGTGTACTGGGGAAACGCTGCGAGAAGCTGCTTCTGGGTAATCGTCGTTTTCGACAGTGAGCCCGTTGTAACGTACGGTGCAAACGGGTTCGCGTACGTTGCGTATTCCAGCTGGTTGACGGCTGCAGTATCGCCCAAGTTGCCGAAGTACTTTGGATTGATATCGTTTGCATCGAGATTGATCGGAAGGTGTACGCCATGGGCTCCGGCATAGGCCATGTTGAGCACGGTCATTCGGGTCAGCTGCGTCATCGCGCCGAAGTTCCACTGCTGCACATAGCCTGGCATGGAGTCGAAGAGCACACTCGAGATATCAGAGCCTGTTTGTGCTGTTGGTCCTGCGCTGGCGCCTGCAATCTGTGCAATGCCGGTGGGGTAAGGGTTCGAGATAGATCCCGATGCTGTTTGGCCGCCATTGATGGAGGCAACATAATCGGTGCTCACCGAGAAGCTCGGGTTACCTGCATCGAAGAGTCTCTGCGTGGTGGGAAGGTAGAAAATACCGTATCCACCACGGAGAACGACAGATGGATTTAGCGTGTAGGCAAAGCCCACGCGCGGAGCAAACTCCGTCATAGGCATACGCCACATTCTGCGTGTACGCCCACCACTTCCGCCAAACTCGATCGTGCCGGAGATTGGCATGTGGACCGCTGGTCCAAGCGGGTTCGCCGCAGTGGGGTTCAGTTGTGAAAGCTTGTTGTTGCGTTCGAGTGGACCGTTTTCCAGGTCATAACGCACGCCAAGGTTCAACGTCAGTTTCGACAGAATGCGCCAGTCATCTTGAAAGTAGAACGCGTTATACGGCTGAACGTAGGAGAACGAAGACACGGTCGTCATTGTTCCGGACGTAGGCAGGCCAAGCAGAAAGGACGCGAAGCCGTCGTACTGTGCCTGACCGGTGATGGCTTTGTCCGTACCCAGTGGGCCGACGGTGAATGTCGTGCTGTATCCGAACGAGCCAGGGCCAGAGGCCGCCGGGAAGACGTTGTTCAGAAAGATGCGGCCATCCCATCCTGCTTGCAGCGTGTGACGGCCGCGTTGTGACGTAACTCCTGCACCGAAGATCTGTGTGTAGTGACGCAGTTGGGTGGATGCCGTCTGGCTTGTTGCAAGGTAGCCACTCACACTATCGGTAGGGATGCCGGGAATCTGTTGCAGCGCTGCAAAGTTTGCGGGTAGGCCGTAATCTGTTGCCTTCTGGTTCAAGCCACCGCCGTGCATGAGGTTGCTCTGCCAGGCAAAGCCGTAGTGCGCATTCAGAACGGTCGAAGGAGTCAGTACGACGGTGTTGTCCCACTCGATCACAGATGCTTTCAGGGTCTGGGCCTGGGCATTCGCTTCGGTATAGGTGCCGAAAGGGCCACCGCGGTTATCGAGGTTTGTGCTGTAGGTTCCGCGTACCAGAAAGCTGTAGCGTGAATTGACCGTGCGATCGATGCGGCCGCTATATTGCCAGTCCGTATCGAACTGCTTGGCAAAGTAGCCATAGTTCAACGTGGAGCGCGGCTGCTGCGGATTGGGGAGGTTTGGCAGTGGCCACAAAGCCATCAGCTTCTGCGCGATCGGGTTCTGTCGATCCAGCGGGACGATGCAACACTTTCCTGCAGCATTGTTGGGCAGAGGCTGCCGCTGCACCACGCCGCCGACGGTTACCGTATTGCTCGGGTCATAGACGATGCCAGGCCCTTCCGAAAGATCGCCCGAACGCATCAGGGGAGTCGGAACTGTAATTTCCGTATAGTTACCGCGGCTCGAACGCACGCCCTCAAAGCCGAAGAAGAAGAACGTCTTTCTTCTATCCAGCAGGTGTGGAATCCATAGAGGTCCGCCTAGCGTTCCGCCAAACTGGTTGTAGACCAGAGGCTGGCGTGCTGCTCCGTTGTGGTTCGCAAACCAGTCGTTTGCGTCTACTGCAGAGTTGCGGATGTACTCGTAGAGATCACCATGCACTCGGTTGCCACCAGACTTCGTTGTAATGTTCAAAAGCCGCCGCTCGAGCGCCCGTAGTTTGCTGGCGGAACGTTCGTCTGCACCTTGAACTGGGAAACGATATCGGCATTTGGAATCAGGGCTGGCTGTCCCTGGCAGCAGACTGTTACAGGAATGCCATCCAGAAGAATCTCGTTCATGCCTGCCACACCACCGTTGGCCCGGAAGTTATTGGCTCCTGCCGCAATTACCGCGCCACGATTGGTGGAAAGGCCAATGCCGAAGTCTCCACCGGGAAGAACTCCCGGTGCCAGTGCTGCCAGTGCAAAAACGTTGCGGCCATCGAGTGGAAGGTCTTCGACCTCACGTTGAGAGATCACGGTGCCAAGGTCGGACGTGTTGGTCTCAATCGTTACGCTATCCGCGTTCACTTCTACAACGGTGTCTGCTGAGCCGGCCCTGAGCCGGAAATCGAAGCGCTGCAACTGAGCAACTTCGAGGTTGAATGTCGTCTCAGTCTTCGAAAACCCCGGTTTCCCAATGAGCAGGCGATACGATCCTGCCGAAACATTGGCGAAGGAGTAGATTCCCTCTCCGTTGGTTTTCATTGAACGCGAGAGGTTGGTGCTCGTGTCGGTCAGTGTGACGGCGGCGTTTGGAACCAAGGCTCCAGAGGCGTCGGAGACGCTTCCGCTGACAGAACCGTTGGCGGCTTGAGCAAACGCTCTATGAGCGAGCAGCAGGATGACGGCAGCCAGCAAGCAAACGACCCTGGAGCCTCTGCGACGCGTTGCATGTGTCTTTTGATGTACAAGAATCTTCATCTGTCCTACTCCACGGTCAGCACGACGGTCGTGCTGTGAGTGATGGCTCCAGAGGTGGCATTCACGGTGATGTTGTAGGTCCCGGAAGCTACATTGGCATTGGTCTTCATGCTGCTTCCAGAGCAGCCGGCCGTAGCGCCTGTTATCGCAAGCAACGCTATGGCCAGCCACGACGATGGTCGGCGGCGGAAGAAAAGCAAGCCAAAGCACAGGCTCGCGAGTATTGTGAGACCAGCCTGCCTTGCATTGATCGACGTTGCCGCGGAGGTCGTGTTGATCGCCAGAAGCGAGACGTAAGTGCCGTTGGTGGCCAGCGTCACGCTTGTTGGAGCGAAGCTGCAACTCATATTCGTCGGTAACGATGCACACGATAGGGCAACCGTTCCTGAAAATCCGTAGATTCCTGTGACCGTGATTTTGGTTGCGTCCGTATGCCCCGCAGGCACGGATGCCGCTGGAATCCCCGGTACAACGGTGAAGTCTGGCGCACCAGCGTAGACCGTCACGGTTGTTACGGTGGAAGTGGAGGGTTTATACGTTGGGTCACCGTTATAGGAGGCTGTGATGTTGTCTGTGCCTGTCGGCAAGGCTGTCGTCATTAGCGCGGCCGCACCGTTGACGATGCTGCTTGTGCCAAGTAAAGACACGCCGGAGTAAAAGCTGATCGACCCGGTTGGCGTACCGCCAGTGGCAGAAACGACAGCGGACAAAGCAACGGCCTGCCCGGCGTAGGTTGTTTGCGTGGAGACTCTCAGCGTTGTTGCCGAAGCAACCGTCGCGTTATAAACACCGGTTCCCGTGAGGGAGACTGTTATCTGCCCGGAAGGTTCATTCGCTGCAGTCGTCGCGACCAGCAGGCTGGCATTTTGTACACCGTTGAGCGTAGGCGAAAACGTAACGCTGATCTGGCAGGTTGATAGCGGTGCCAGCGTTGTTCCACTGGCGCAATCGGTTCCACCTGAGGCCACCTGTTTGTAACCCGTCGGCACGATGATGCCCGTAATATCCAGCGCACTCGTACCTGTTGAAGTCAGCGTTACGGTCTGTGCGGTGCTGTCCTGTAACGCGACGACCGTACCAAAGTTCAACTGAGTTGTCAGTGTGTTGACCAGGCGAACGCGCGAGTCACCGTAGTCCAGGATGTAGAGGTTCCCCTTGCTGTCCAGCGAGACGCTATGCGGCAGGTTGATCTCAGCGGCATTCGCATAGCCAGCGTCGCCCGTGTACCCGGCTGTTCCAGTACCGGCGATGGTAGAAATGATGCCCGTGCCATCGACGTAACGAATGCGATTGTTGTTGTAGTCCGCGATGTACAGATTGCCTGCTGGATCTGGGACGACATCCTGCAGCAGGTTCATGCTTGCTGAAGTGGCTGCTCCGCCGTCTCCTGCATAGCTCGCTGTTCCATTGCCGGCAACTGTAGACATGATGCCGCTCAGATTGATTTTGCGCACGCGAGCGTTTGTCGTGTCGGTGATGTAAAGATTTCCCGCAGCGTCTTTCCACATACCTTCCGGTAGTGCAAACTTGGCGGAGAGTGCGGGGCAGCCGTCGCCAACGGTGTTGGTAGCTCCACTACAGACGGTCGTGGCTCCGGCATACTTGGCGATCGTGCCATTCGTGATCGTCCGGATGCTGTTGTTGCCCGAGTCGGCGATATAGATAATTCCGGCTGCGTCGACATATACGCCGCGAGGAGCATTCAACGTGGCTGAGGTCGCCGCGCCGCCATCGCCGGTCGAGCCTGCCGTGCCCGTCCCTGCGATCGTGCTGATCACGCCGGCGGTCGTAATCTTGCGAATGCGATTGTCGCCCGAGTCGGCAACATAGATTGTCCCGTCAGCCGCCACATACAAACCGCGTGCGGTGGAGCTGAACTGCGCCTGAAGCGCTGGTCCACCATCGCCACAGGTGGAAGTCGATGGCGTGCAGGCTGTTCCGGTACCTGCTACCAGATTGATGTTTCCGTCCGTTGTGACTTCGCGGAGCTGAGCGTTCCCCGTGTCCAGAATGTAGACATTCCCTGCGGCGTCGGTTCGCACGGCGTCTGGGTAGTTGAGCTTTGCGGAGATCGCAGGCCCACCATTCCCTGTGCTGCCGCGAGTTCCCGTGCCGGCAAACGTGCTGATGATGCCAGGTGATACGGCTACGCTGGGCGACTGCGCATGCAGCGTTCCGCCAGCAGCAGCGAGCAGAGAAACGGCGCTCGCAAGGATGTAAGCGCAATAGGTTGGTTTGTTTCCGCTAAGGTCCACGACCGGACAACTCCTTCTGTCAAAGCCCAACCACTCTAGGGAACGGAGGGACAAAAGGAGAAGTTTCTTGCGGTTAGGTGGATGCCAGCTACCGTTAACTTGGCCTTACATCTTTGTTTCTAAATAGGTTACGGCTGGGCGGGAATCCAATGGTGCGTTACGTAATGGACGGAAACAACCTGGTTGTCCACGATGTCGACTTTCAATAAAATCTGCAGGCTCGAGCGTCCCTTCCTCGGAGCCGCCTCCTGCTTCAATTTGGCGTCCAGTTCAGCCAGGCTTTGCCGTTCAAGAATGAACTGCATTGCCCCTGCGGTCCCCAGCGTTCCAATGCCACCCACGCTCATAATGCTGCGGTTCGGTACTGTCCCGGGGATCACCGACACTAGGGCGTAGTCCACCGACGGGCCAACGTAGTTGCCCGAAGGATTATACGCTGCCTGCTCTCCGTTCCTCGGCGAGCGGTTCAGAATGCGGAGACCTCCGTCCGCATCTGGTGCCGTGGTGAAATCTAGGGGGCGCTCCAACTCGCTGTGCAGATCACGGAAGCGAAGCGAGGAGATGAAAATCACGTTGTCGGCGTGCAGGTCCTGCCATCGCGCATCGTGCGACGCCATGATCGACAGGTTGAGCGAAGAGGCGCTGAACGTTTTCGCCAACTGTCCTACGGCCAGCGCTTCGCCGATGCCGGTGTACACGTTGTACGCGTAGGCCGGCTTGCCAAACATGGTGGAAAGCTTCTGGATCGTCTGATCATTGCGAATCGACGCATCGTCGTTCAGGTTGGGCAGGCGGACAATTGCGGGTCCGATCGCCGCGCTGGAAGCAATCCCGACCATGCCAATTGCGTGCGTTTCACCATGCAGAAAGTTTGACCAGAGAACGCTTTGCCGCAGCGACGAGCTGACCGAGGCCTCTGCCGGGCGAACCGTCTGCGCGCGGCGAATCATCCAGCCACCTGCCGCCCCGATCAGAAGCGCAAGCAGAACCAGGCATGGAGTAACCCAGGCTCGTGCCGAAGCCCACGTGGATGCCGGTGCCGTTATGTGGGAGGGGGAAGAGGTCGCCTCTTCTTTTTCCGTGGCGACCTCAACGGCAGGAGCCGGTTCCGGAAGCAAGGGGTAACTGAACTCTGCCGAATAATGGCCGCGTGGGATCTGAATCACGACAGGGTCGTTCACGCCGATGCCGTTGTAGTACGCCGTTAGCCGACGGCGCAGCTGTCCTACTGTAACGCGAACGATCGCGTCGGTTCGAGGGTCGAAGTCCTGCGTGCGTTGGAACACTTCCAACCCGACTGAGTACTCTTTCAGGTTGCCACCCCGATCTTCCAAGGTTTCTTTCACCAGGAAGCGCAGCAGCCTCTGCTGCGACATGGCTGTACGGAACTCGTCGCTTTGTGCAATGCGTTCGCACTCTTCCCAGACCTCATGTTTGGTGGGTTCCGGGGGCGTTGCGGGGAGATCGTAAGCGGTTGTGCTTAGTTCGGTTGCGGGAGTCATAGTAGCGGCAGTGCATATTTCTACCAGATAACACCCTCGACTCGCCTCCCTAAAACGCGTCCACCAGAGAAGTCACCTGTAAGGAGCCCTTTAGCGTGGCCAGTTTTGCCGGGCTGCTCACCTTCACCACTACTTCCTGGCCGGGCAGCAAGGTCATGAAGTTATCAGACAAAGAGGTGTTGTTGTCGCCAAAGGTCAGGTACACATTGCGCGCTAGCACGTCGCTGCGTAGCCGCACGTCATACTTTCCGTTTGCGCCGGTCAGCATCGCGGAAAGCGCTGGCTTCGCGAGCTTCAGGTTCTTCATGATGTCGAAGTAGACAAGGTTCCGCGACTCAATCTTCCCATTTGCGGGCTGTAGCAACTCGGCCACCAGTACTGTGTTCTCGCGAGACACCTTTGTGCCCAATAACTCAGCTTCGCTCAGGGTGATTGCGTTCCGGCTCGTGTGGGCTGCTGCGATGACTTCCTGCTGCTTCTGCCACAGTACTTTGCCGGAGAAGTCCATCAGTTGCAAGCGCAGGTTCAACTTCGCAGGTTGGCTCAGATCCGAGATAACAAAAACTTTCACCTTGCCGTCATGGCGGTAAGGTGAAACCAGCAGGTCGTTATAGAAGTCGCGTGCATAGTACTGCAGCGCCTTCCAGTGCCCCAGCGAATCGATGCTAGACCACGACGCTACTGGCCAGCAGTCGTTCAACTGCCAGTAGAGTGAACCCATGGTGCGCGGCATCTCCCGGCGAAGATGCTCGGCCCCAACCTTGATTGCCTCGGCCTGCTGCACCTGGCTCAGATAAACAAAGGACGCAAAGTCCTTTGGCTCACGGTACTCGCGCTGCATGTAGGTGTGGATGCGCGTGTTGCCGCCGTCGTTCTTCTGGTGAGCCCGCATCACGGGCGAGTCGATATTGAAGTCGGAGGGCTTGGCAAACGTCCTAATCGTCTGCATATCCGGAAAAGACTGGAAGCCGTACTCGGACATGAAGCGTGGCGAGTGTTCGTTGTACGCTTCAATAGGTTTCAGCCCGTGCCATACATCCCAGTAATGCCGATCCCCGTTCGTTTCGCTGTCTGGCGCTTCGTCATAATCTGCGCTTGGCGAGCTCGGCCAGTAGGGAACGCCTGCCCCTTCGCGCAACACCACACCCTTCAGCACATCGTTGAAGAGAAGCTGGTAATTCCGGTGAACGGCCTGCCTTTGTTCCGGCGTAAGGTCTTCCAGAAACTTCTTGTAGTTGCCCCAGTGCAACATGCCCGTTTCCAACTCATTGTTGCCGCACCACAGCACGATGCTCGGATGATCGCGGAGTCGGCGCACCTGTTCCTGCGCTTCCTGTGCGACGTTCTCGCGGAACTCTGCTCCGCCCGGAACCATCGCCCCACCGAACATGAACTCCTGCCAGACCATTAGCCCGAGTTCGTCGGCCGTGTCGTAGAAATCGTCCGACTCGTAATAGCCTCCTCCCCACGAACGGATCATGTTCATGTGAACGTCTTTTGCCGCCTGCAGGATTTTGTGATGGGTCGCTGGCGTTACGCGGCTGGGGAAGCTATCGAATGGAATTGTGTCAGCACCTTTTGCGAAGACAGGTACGCCGTTCACCACGAACTCAAAGCTCTTGCCCCATTGGTCTGCCTTTCGACGCAGCTCTATGGAGCGCAACCCGGTCTTCACATCGGCGCTGGCTCCGGCAACCTCTACGTGCATTTTGTAGCGGTTTGGTTCGCCGTAACCGACTGGATTCCACAGCGCTGGCTTCGCGATGTCGAACGGGAGATCGAGTGTCGTGTCGCCTTTTTCAAGGTGAACGGTCTTATGCAGCGTCCGCAGGGTGCTGCTTCCTATCTGCTCGTAACGCAGCGTCAACTCGCGATCTCCGGCGGTGTCAGACTCCATCTCGACGTTGGCCCTCAGTTGCGCCAGGTCACTCGCAATCTTCACCTGCTCTATATGGAAGTCTGTAATCCGTGCACCATCCCATGTTTCCAACCGAACGGGCTTCCAGATGCCCTCGGTAACAAAACGCGGTCCCCAGTCCCAGCCAAAGTTGTAGGGAGCTTTGCGAAGATATGGGTCGGTCGCCACGCCATCTTCGCTCAGCACGGCCACCTGGCCCACCGTCGGCAGGTGATACGGCATTGCCTTCACGATCGGCAACATCGTCCGAATGGGAGAGTGAAACTGCACCAGTAATTCGTTATCGCCTTCGCGCAGCCGATCTCTTACTCCCGCACTCCACTGCCGAAACATGTTGTTGGCCTTGATCAGCGGCTGTCCGTTCAGCGTGACGTCGGCTAATGTATCCAGTCCGTCAAAGACCAGCTCCACATGCCCATGCGCCAGCTCTGATCGTGAGACCTTGAAGTGCAGGCGGTACTGCCAATCCGCCAGACCGATCCACTGCAGCCCGGCTTCGTTGGTTCCGTAGAACGGCTCGGGGATCAGCTTTGCTGCCAGAAGGTCTGTTTGCACCACTCCCGGAACCTCTCCCGGATGCCACTGCGCAGCTTCAGCCAACGGCGTCGCTGTGGTTGCGCGAAACTCCCATCCTGTCTTCAACTCACGGCTGGCCGCCATGGCAGGGAGGCTGCAGCCGAGCATGAGAAGAACATTGCAAGCTGAACGAAAAGAAGGAAGGCGCATGAGGCCAACGATAGAGCGTCTTTCCATACCTGTCGATGTCGCTCGTCCGCGTGTGGGGTGCTGCAGAAACGCTGTTAGTTTGCCGAAACCCTTCTCATTCTTAGGCCTGAAAGGAAAGTGATACGGCAGGGTGCACTCGTAAGCCAGCGGTTAGTAACGGTTACGAGCGTCTTTCAGAGCGACTTTTGCTTCTGCTTTCAGTCAAACTTCTGCATGGTTCTTTCGCGGCTCGCCCTCGCAGTCAGTGTGTTCGTGTCCGGTTGTACCTTCGTGGTTTACGCTCAACGCCTGACTCTTCCACCCATCTTTGACGATCACGCCGTCCTCCAGCGAGGAGCGCCTATCGCCGTTCACGGCCACGGTATGGCTGGCGCAACAGGTATCGGCTACCTTCGATGGAACCACCGTCACCGCTGCTATTTCTTCTTCAGGTGCCTGGGAAGTGCGTTTCCCCGTACATGACGCAGGCGGTCCCTACGTTCTGGACGTTTCTTCCGGAGCCGATCATCTTCATCTTCAGGATCTTATGGTTGGCGATGTCTGGCTGGCTTCCGGGCAATCGAATATGCACTTCACCATGCGCCCGTTTGCTCCGTGGACGGAGGGCGTCCTGGATTATGAGCGTGAGATCGCAGCCGCCAACAACCCCAATGTGCGTTTCTTCACGGTTCCGATCGAAGCTTCTTTTCCCGAAAAGACAGAAGAAAAGGGCTATTGGCAAGTCGCAAGCCCGGAAACTGCCTGCAACTTCTCCGCTGTCGCGTACTACTTTGCGCAGAAGGTTCAGCAGCAAACGGGCGTTCCCATCGGCATCCTCTCTGCTGCCGTTGGCAGCACGTCCGTCAACTCCTGGATCGCCCCGTCGCGCTCCGATCCCGCAAAACTCCAGCATGACGAAGCCGTTCGCCACCAGCATGTAGCGGGTATGGCGACCTATGAGGCATCCCTGCCCGCCTACTACGCCGCTGCACGCGAAGCCCTGAGCTCCTGCACCGGAGCCCCCGTCGCTCCGCACCATGACCCCTTTCCGAACTTCATCTTCGAGACCGCCGGGGCCTATAACGCTATGATCGCGCCGCTGCGATCGTTCCCGATCAAAGGAGTCATCTGGTATCAGGGAGAAGCGGACGCGCGCTACTCAGAGACTTATGCCGACAAGTTCCGCAACCTCGTGGAGAGTTGGCGCGCCAACTGGCATAACCCCGATCTGCCTTTTTACTTTGTTCAGCTCGCGAACCGCGATTTTCGTGCGGCCGAGATCATGCACCACGACTTCCGTGAGGGCAACTTCTCTCTGTTGCGCTATCAGCAGTTCAACGACTTGAGTATTTCGCACACGGGTTTGGCTGTTGCGACTGACGTTGGCGACCCTGGCCTCATCCACCCGCGTAACAAAAAGCCCGTCGGCGAGCGCCTGGCGCTACAGGCTCTTCGCAAGACTTACGGGTTGCCAGTGATTGCGGATGGTCCCATCTTCCAATCCATCACAGTAGACGGTGACAAACTCGTCGTCCATTTTGCGACGAATGGTTCGCCTCTGGTCAACCGCACGGGCTCATCTGAACCGGCTGGTTTTGAAGTCGCCGGTTCAGACGGCTACTTCGTCCCTGCGCTTGCAAAGTTGCAGGGCGATACCGTCGTTCTTAGCTCTCCAGCTGTCCCTCAGCCAAAACACGCGCGTTACGCCTGGGGAGATGACCCAAGGCTTTCTATTTATAACGAGGCGGGACTTCCAGCCCCCTCTTTCCAGACACCGTAGGTTATTTCTGCACTTAGTTGGGTTGAGCTGGGGAGTTCGATGTGGACTACGTGCGGAAGCTCTTACCAGTAGTGTGTGGCTATCAGATCACTGAGACCGAGCCCGTATTGCCTCCGATAATTTCTACCCGGAGCACGGCTTCGAAGTTGTGCTCCAGGTTTCCCTGTGGCACGTTGCGGGCCAGTTCCCGCAGAGCGTCAAGGGAGACCACGAACTCACCAGCAGCATCTGTTCCGTTGGAACGGATGCCGTCCACCACGATCTAGATGGCATGTGGTGTCATGGGGGACTATTCCAATGCTGACTTTGTTTACTTCGCAACCAGCGCAGCAACAGGCTGCTCTACACCTGGCATCGCGGGCAGAGCCACACCTGGGTGGCTGGCTGATCTGGTTGATAGCACCGCTGCACTTCGGGACAACCTGGGGCGAAGGGGGAAAGCTCTCTGGGGCTTACCCTTCCAGTTCTCACCGTCTCCGGTTTACTCCTGTACTGGAACCGCTGGCTTGGCAAGCGCTGCTCCCGCCTCTAAATGTCCCGGAGAATCAAAGGGTGATCGTAAGTTATTGACTTTGCGATGGTATTCGGGCGTGCTCTTAGGCTACGTGGGACGAGTTCAATGGCGGAGGGAGAGGGATTCGAACCCCCGTTGCCCTTTCGAGCAAAGCGGTTTTCAAGACCGCCTGTTTCAACCACTCACACATCCCTCCGCGGGAGCCGAGCCTTGTCTCTAAGGATATCAGTGCTTTCTTCCTCCCGCGCACTACGAAAATAGACCGCGACCACTCCCCCGAAAACGACATCTATGGATTGAGCCTGAGATACTGGAACAAGCCAAGATGACGCCCGTAACCGATACCTTCGAACGAACACTCGCCAGCGCCCGCACCACCGTCGCCTTTCGCGAAACCCTGCGCCTGGCATATGACAGCTTTCTGGCCAGCAAAGTACGCTTTCTGCTCACGATGCTGGGCATGGTGATCGGATCGGCATCGGTCATTCTGGTCGCCACCCTCGGCCTTACGGGTCGGCAGTACGCGCTGAACATGCTCGCCTCCATCGGGCCAAACATGGTGGAGATGATGTACGTCGGCGGCAACGTCGCTGGCCCGAACAACGTCGCTTCGCCCGATCTGATGACCCGCGAAGATATGACGGCTGTGCTCGACCAGGTTCCAGGCATTACCTCCAGCTCGCCCATGGCGGAGATCCACGACCGCATCTCGATGGGCAACGGCATCTCGCGCGACACCATGTTGCTCGGCGTCAGCTCGCAATATAAGGAGGTCCGCAATCTGAAGGTTCTCGCGGGCCGCTTCTTCGACGACCAGGACGCCGCCACGCACGCCAAAGTCGCCGTGCTGGTCCTTCCGCTCGCGCAAAAACTCTACGGCTCTGCGGGTGAATCCATCGGCCACACCATCTCGCTCTCGGGCATCCCGTTTACGGTGATCGGAGTCTTCAAAGAGAGCGTTGACACCTTTGGCATGAGCGAAGTCTCTGACCAGACGATCCTGATTCCGTATGCTGTTGCCCGTTACTTCACCGGCACGGACACCGTGAAGCAGATCTTCTTCTCCGTACCGAACGCCTCGGACGTAGAGCCCGCTGCGGCAAAGATTCTGGATGTTATCCGCGAGCGACACCGTCCCACCAGCGTCTATAACGCCTTCACGCTGACCGAGTTGCTCATGACCATGAGCAAGATTGCCACGATGCTGACCATTGTGCTGACGCTCGCCTCTGCCATCACGCTCGTTGTCTCCGGCGTCGGCATCATGAACTCCATGCTGGCCAACGTGCAGTCGCGCATTCGAGAAATAGGTATCCGTAAAGCACTTGGCGCAACGGAGCGTGAAATCCGGCTCCAGTTCATGACGGAGGCCGTCTTCTTATCGCTCGTCGGTGGAATTATCGGCACCCTGATCGGCCTGGCGCTGCCCCTGAGCGTCAGTCTCCTCACCGACTACAAGATCCCGGTTTCGCCATGGAGCGCCATCATCGCCCTCGGAACTAGCGTGCTCGTCGGCGTTGTCTTCGGTACACTGCCAGCGAACCGTGCTGCACGTCTTGACCCTGTGGCTACCCTAAAGTACGAATAAACCTTGTACCTCCTGTAGACTTAAGTTTGAACTCATGGCGCTCCCAAACTCCGCCATCAGTTCCTAGGAAACGTTTTCCTCCCATGCGCAAAATTCTTCGTTCTGCTTCAGTCCTTTTCGCTACTTCCGTTGTTCTGCTGGCTGGCTGCCACAAGGGACCGGGAGATGGCGTCGTCGCCACTGTGAACGGTCGCCCCATCATGCGCACCGACATGGACAAAATCTATGACGCGCAGGTGGCCTCCAACGCGCAACAGCAGCAGCAAACGCCGTCGAACGATCAGGCCGAGTCGCTGAAGCTCAACGTCCTCCATGAACTCATCGTGGAAGAGATCGTCGAGCAGCGTGCCGCCAAGCTGAACCTCACCGCCACCGATGCGGAAGTCGATGCCAAGCTGACCGAGATGAAGGCTCCTTACACCGAGGATCAGTTTCAGGCTCGGCTCAAGGCCTCCAACCGTACGCTCGACGACGTAAAGCATGACCTTCGCCGCTCGCTGACCATCGATAAGCTGCTGAACAAGGAGATCAACTCCAAGATCACGGTCACCGACAGCGACGTGCAGAGCTACTACAGCGCGCACAAGTCGGAGTTCAACCTGCTCGAGAACCAGTACCATCTCGCACAGATTCAGGTCACGGCCCAGAGCACAGCCCAGAGCGGCAACCTGCAGAACAACAAGGCGTCAGGCGAAGAAGATGCGCGCCGCAAGATCCAGGCGATCAAGAACCGCATCGATGCCGGCGAAGACTTCAGTGCTCTTGCTGTCAACTTCTCCGAACGCCCTGACACCGCTCCCAACGGCGGCGACATGGGCTTTGTTCCCGAGTCGCAGATGAAGGGCGACCCCAACACCTACAACGCAATCATCAAGCTGAAGGCCGGGCAGACGACCGACATCCTGCCGCTGCTGGATGCAAAGTCGATGCGTCCCGTCGGCTACTCGATCTACAAGCTGATCTCGAAAGAACCCGCTGGTCAGCGTGACGAGAGCGATCCTCGCGTACAGCAGGCCATCCGCCAGCAGCTTCATGACTCACGCTCGCAGTTGCTGAAGAGCGCGTACTTTGAAATGCTGCGCGATCAGTCGAAGGTGCAGAACTTCTTCGCCGAGCAGGTCTTCAAGGACACGGTCAAGTAGCTTGTACAACCTCCAAACAGCAAAAAGCCGGGCCTCGTGCCCGGCTTTTTGCTGTTTGGAACTCATCTCTAAGAGGCTGCTTCGCTACGCGTACGGTTGCGCAGCAGTTTGCGCAGGTGGTCGCTATACGTGCGGCTTACACGCAGCGAAGTGCCATTGCGCAGCGTAATCGAGCAGTCGCGGTTAGGCAGGGAACTGACGCTGCCGATGCGGTTCAATCTCACGATAGCGGAGCGATGAATGCGCAGAAAGGCTGTCGTGTTCAGCCGTCCTTCGAGCGTGTTCAACGACTCGCGTATCAGGTGCGTCCGTGCTCCAACGTGAATCTCCGCATAGTCACCCTGTGCCTCGATCCAGTCGATATCTTCGATTGAGACGAAGCGAACCTGCTTGCCAATGCGAACCGCAAGTTCGCGCAGAGGCTCCTGCTGCGGCTCGTCTTTCTTCTTCAGCAGCGTCTGCAATCGTTCGTTGTAGTTCGCTGTCGCCTGCGCTCCCAGGACGCGCCGAGCATGGTCGAGCGAGGCGTTGAAGCGTGCTTCGTCCACCGGCTTCAACAGGTAATCGATCGCATGGACCTCAAACGCACGCATCACGTACTGGTCGAACGCGGTGAGGAAGATGATGAATGGCTGCGACTCCGGTTCCAGAGATCGCACCACATCGATGCCGTTCATCATGGGCATCTGGATATCGAGAAAAACCAGATCAGGCTTGCGCTCGCGAATGAACTCCAACGCATCGCGCCCGTTCGTGCTCTCGCCAATTACTTCCAGATCGTCATGCGCCTGCAGTCGCAGCAACACGCCGCGCCGGGCGAGTGGTTCGTCATCGACAATGAGAACGCTACGCTTCATTAGCCACTGCAAATAGCTTATCGTCACCCGCCTGCATGCTGCTCGTGATCGGCAGCGTGAACGAAACTTCGTAGTTCCCTCGCGCATTCGTCGCCGTATGCATGGAGCTGTCATCGCCATACATCTGCTCCAGCCGCTGACGAACATTCTGCAGCCCGACGCCACCCGTGCGCGCAAAGCCATCGAGAAGAACAGCCGCAGACTCTTCCGGCGGCTCGTTCTCGATCAGCACGGCCAGGTGGTCACCCTGCCGCTGTGTCTTTACCAGGACAAAGCCGCCGAGCGGCCGACGCGCAATTCCATGTCGCACAGCGTTCTCCACCAGCGGTTGCAAGATCAGTCGAGGAACCAGCACATCGGCGAGCTCAGGATCGATATCCCACCGAACAGCCAGTCGATCCCCGAAGCGAATCGCCTCGATCGCAAGATACTCCTCGGTAACGGCTAACTCATCTGCGAGCGGAATCTGGTGAATATCCGGGGCATCCAGCGTGCTGCGCAGCAGGTGCGCAAGCTTGCCGATCATCTCCGTCGCCGCATGCGGCTGATCGTTCAGCACAAGCGTAGAGATCGCGTTCATCGTGTTGAACAGGAAGTGCGGCTGTAACTGGTAACGCAGCGCGCGTAACTGTGCTTCCTTCGCCATAATCTCGGTCGCTATAAGTTGCCGGTGCTTCTCTTCGAGCGCGAGATAGTGCTTGATGCCGAAGTAGAACGCAACCCATGCCATCAACGCATACCATCCGCTTGGCGTAGCGGTGATGATGTCTACCCAGCGAAACGGCGGACGCACGTGGCTGAAATAGATGGCTGCAAGAAACGAGCTTGCGGCGCAGAGCATCCCTAGCGGAAACGCCGCGACCATACAGGCTAGGGCCGCGATCCTGATTCGCACCTTGTGTTGCCACATGAAGTGACACAGCCCGTACATCACGAAGCTGGAGAGGAAGCTGCTCAGCAAAAAGGCGCCGCGAAAGGCGTCGTAGTCAATGCGTTTCCACCAAGGCAAAGAGCAAAGGACGTTAATGCCGATGTACAGTCCCCACCCCATTAGTTGCAATGGCCAGAAGCGTAGATAGCGCAGGTTTGGATTCGTTGAATTCAATTGTTCTTATTGTAGGCACATTACATAGGCACTCTGCCTGTCTGTTCGGCGCATGAATTGCACGGTTCGGCGCAAGGAGTCGTTCTGCGATCTTTACAGTCGTGTTTCGAGATGTACGCTCATCTCCAAGCAACACAAGTTATCGACACATAGGTCACGCTCCGCACAGTTTCGCGATCCCGCTTCATAAGTGGGTGGTTCTAAGAAACAGGTCGAGTGACCCCTTGTAGCAGTTAGTTCGTGCAGGGCCGTCTCGCATATTTCATGCAGACTGCCATGTTTCGACGTACCGATTTGTAGCCACTCAGGAGTTTTGCGATGATCCGTAACGCACTGTACCGCACGCTGTGGACAGGAGCTGCACTCGCAGTAAGTGTTTTCTCTTTGGCACCTATGAGCGCGCAGATAGCCCCTGCCGCGCGTCGCATCACGACGACCGTAAATAACGCCGATCGTGTCTCACTCAGCGGAAGCCTCCGTAAGAATCTCAAGGCCGCCACCGATCTCGGGTCCGCAAACGCGTCCATGCCCGCGCGGCATGTCATGATGACGCTCCAGCGCAGCGACGATCGTCAGGCTGCGCTCGACCAATATCTCAGCGACGTGCAGAACCCCGACTCCGCGCAGTATCACCAGTGGCTGACGCCGATTGAGTACGGCGCGCGTTTCGGCGCCTCTGCCGATGATGTGCAGGCGATCACCGCATGGCTGCAATCTCAAGGCCTGACCATTGAGAAGACCTCGCCCGCTGCCAACGTCATCACCTTCTCGGGAACTGTCGGCCAACTGCAGGCTGCCTTCTCTACCTCCATCCACTCCGTGATGTTGAACGGCGAGAAGCATGTCTCGGCGCTGTCAGAGCCGCAGGTTCCGCGCGCCATCGCACCCGCGGTTAAGTCCATCATGGGCCTCAGCGACTTCCATCCGCACTCCAATCTTCAGCATGGCGGAACGGCAACCTTCAACTCGAAGACGCGCCGCATCGAACCGAACTTCACGCTCTTTGACTCGGCGAGCAACTCATACCTTTACGTAGATCCCGCCGACGCGGCGACCATCTACAACACGCCAAACAGCGTGATGAACCCGAACTACAGCGGCACAAATTATGATGGCACAGGCGTCACCGTTGGCATCGTTGGCGACTCCAACATCACGACCGCTCCGGTCGTAAACTACCGCACCGCGTTCCTCAACGAGACGACCAGTACCGCTAATCTGCCCACGGTCATCCTCGACGGTGAAGACCCCGGCATCAACAACGATGAAGAGGAAGCCTTCCTCGACGTCGAAGTTCTCGGCGGCCTGGCTCCGAAGGCAAAGATCAACTTCTATACCGGCAGCGACAGCGATCTCTCCGCTGGCCTCTTCAATGCCATTCAGCGTGCCATCAACGACAATACGATCAGCATTCTCAGCATCAGCTTCAGCGAGTGCGAAGCACTTGCTGGTACGGCCACAACGCAGGGCATTGCTGAACTCTTCCAGCAGGCTGCAGCGCAGGGCATTACGGTTCTCGTCTCTTCGGGTGACTCCGGCTCAGCGAACTGCGATGCTGACTCCGCTACCTCCGTGGTGAACGGCCTTGCGGTCAACGCTCTCGGCTCTTCCCCTTATAACGTCTCCGTCGGCGGAACCGACTACCCAGCGCTCGCCGCAAACTTCAGCCAGTACGCTGACAGCAAGCAGACTGGAAACCCGCCTTATTGGCGTACGGCGATCTCCTACATTCCAGAAGTTCCGTGGAACGACTCCACCAGCACTATCGGTAGCTTTGCAAACAACACCCCGTTGTTGAGCGCCGGGAAAACAAATGTCATCGGCGGTGGCGGCGGTAAGAGTTCGGTCTTCACGAAGCCTGCTTTCCAAAGCGCACTCACGCCTGTAGACGGCGCGCGCGACATGCCTGACGTCTCCTTCCTCGCGGCAAATGGTTTGTATAGCGCTGTGTGGGCTGTCTGCCTCGACACCACCGACTGCGCAAATGCGAGCGGCGAGTTCACCTCGGGTGCGACCTTCGAAGGCGCTGGCGGCACCTCGGCTTCCACGCCTGCCTTCGCCGGCATGTTGGCTCTCGCGGTGCAGGCCACCGGCGCTCGACTCGGCCAGGCGGACAACGTTCTCTACAACCTCGCGGCGACCAAGTACAGCACGGTCTTCCACGACATCACCAGCGGCAACAACGCCGTCGTCTGCACCGCAGGCAGCACCAACTGCGGCTCAAACGGCTTCACCACCGGCTACGACGCCGTCACCGGTTATGACCTCGCCTCCGGTCTCGGCAGCGTCAACGCTGCAGCGATGATCTCGAACTGGGCCGCCGCAAAGGGAACCAGCTCGACGACGACGATGACCATCAACAACTCTACGTCGCCGGTAAGTGTCACCCACGGCACGAGCCTCAACTTTGCTATCGGTATCAACCCCACCACTGCCACCGGCAGCGTAGCTATCGTGAACACCGCACCCGCCGCGGCCGCTGGCGGCCCCACGCTGAACGGCGCACCGTACACGGTCGCGATCAGCAACGGTGCGGGCAGCACCACCTACAACGGCCTTCCGGGCGGTCAATACACGGTCTACGCCAACTACAGCGGCGATGCCAGCACCGCTGCCAGTCAGTCCACTCCCATCAGCGTCAACATCGCAGCAGAGAACAGCTCCACCAAGCTCTGGCTCAACGTCTATGCACCAAGCGGCAGCCCTCTTGCGAGCCAGACCACGATCCCTTACGGTTCGTACGTCTTCGCAGAAGGCTCCGTCTACGGAACGGCTGAGGGCTACGACGCTTCGACCGGTCTTTCGGTCGGAACGCTTACCTACAGCGACAACGGCGCAAGCATCGGCACAGCGCCAATCACCAGCGCAAACTTCGCGTCCTTCCCGGTAGCTTCTGCAACCACATACGCTTACGCCGTCGGTTCGCACAAGCTCACCGCAACCTTTCCCGGAGATACCAGCTACAAGGCCAACACCTCCAACGAAGTCGACTTCACCGTTGTGAAGGGATCGACAACGCCGATCCTCTACCCGACGTCGAAAACCGTCACCTCGTCCACCAACGACAACATCGAAGTCGACATCACCACCGCAAGCCTGGGCGTAGCTCCTACCGGAACGATCACGCTCACTGCAAACGGCAAAACACTCGGTTCGACGTCAACCTTCCTCACCGGCTACGAAAGCGCTGACGATAGTGTTGTCTCCTATGTGGTCTTCCCGGTCGCTGGCTCGCAACTAGCCAATGGCAGCAACACCATTACGGCAACCTACTCCGGCGATAGCAACTACAGTGGTTCCACCGGAACGACGACGGTCACCGAATCGCAGTCGTCCTTCACGTTGAAGACCTCGGCGATCAGCATCAATGCTGGCGCTGCCACCGGCAACACCGCAACTCTCTCGGTCGTCCCTGCAGGAAGCTTTGCCGGCCTGGTCGATCTCTCGTGCACGGTCACCACCGTGCCCGCGAACGCCACCAGCCCCGTAACCTGCACCGTGCCCGCGTCCATCCTGGTCACTGGTACCGGTACAGTCACCGGCACGCTCACGGTCAACTCCACGGCGAGCACCACAGCCGGGTCGTACGTCGTCACCATCACCGGCAAGGACGATGCGACCAAGAGCATCACCGCCACGACCACCAGCACGATCACCGTCACGGGAACTCCCGGAGTCACCCTCGCGAACAGCGCACCCATCACGCTGACGGCAGGTGCCTCCTCGGGCAATACCTCGACGCTGACCGTTACGCCGACCAGTGGATTCACTGGCGCCGTCAGCCTTTCCTGCGCTGTGACGATGGCTCCTGGCAATGCTGTCAACCCGATAACCTGCGGTCTCTCGCCGGCATCGGTCACCATCAGCGGCACTACGGCATCCACTTCGGTACTCACGATCGCTTCCACCGCTCGCACCACGAGCGCGCTTGATCCCACGCGCAGCATCCTGCGTGGAGTCGGTGGAACGGTACTCGCATTCGGGCTCTTCTTCTTCGTCCCTACGCGTCGTCGCCGTCAGCTTCGTGGCCTGGCAGCACTCATCGTGCTGGTCTCGCTGGGCAGCATGGTCGGTTGCGGTGGAGGTGGTTCGGGCAGCAACGGTGGCAACTCTTCGCCGACGCAGTCCGGCACCACGGCAGGAGCCTACACCGTTACTGTCACCGCAACCCCCACTGGTGGCACCGCGCAGACAACGACCGTCAGCGTGACCGTGAACTAACGCGTGTTCGCAAACAACTTTCGTACTTCACAACACTTAGGAGGCTCCATGTTGCATTCCTTGTCTCGATGGTTCTCCCGCGGTGCCGCTTCGGCGGCACTGCTCTCCGCAGCCTGTTCCGGCGTGGCGTCGGCACAGTTGCGCCACTACGTCGCGCCTGATCGCGGCCTCAGCACATCGGCTCGTCTGCAGGCGCGTTCTGCGTCGACGCTCAAGACGCCAGCCGACATGCTGTTGACTCCGTTCCTTAAAGCGCATGTATCGAAGTCGTCTTCGTTAACGAACGGCGCGCTTCAGACGATGGGTACGCCATACGCCACCACGCCTTCATTCGGCGGCTATGTCAACGCTCCAATGTTCAGTGCTCGTACCAGCGCCTCGCTTGCTACAGGCACCTTCAACAACGGTGTTACCGTCGAACTCGGCGCCGACTTCGATAAGGACGGCAAGACGGATATCGCTGTCTTCCAGCAGGATGGAACACTCAACATCCTGATGAACGACGGCAAGGGTGGCCTCAGCACTCCCGTCAGCTACCTGAACCCCAACTACCAGAGTGGCAGCATCAATACGGCTTACGCTGTCGACGTCAATAACGACGGCTACCCCGATATCGTTGCGTACGATTACAACAACAACACCACCATCACCTGGATCAATCTCAAAAACGGCACGTTCAACGCGGCTGTCACCACTGCGCTTGATACAGCCCACGGCTACCCGAACATGGTGTACATGGCGGACGTCAACGGAGATGGCAAGGCCGATCTTATCTTCGCCACCATTGCTCTCGCTGGCCGCACCAGTGCTACGGTCTCTCTTGAAACGCAACTCGGCGCTGGCGATGGTACCTTTGGCACTCCTGATGCAGCAAAGGTTGAGTCTTTCTCCTTTGCTGCTTCCGGCATCATGCCGACGCAGGATGGCATCGCGGTTGCCGACATCAACGGTGACGGCAAGATGGACATCGCCATCTCCATCGACGAACGCCTCTCGCAGAGCGTCGGTACCTATACCGTGGCAACGGCACTCGGTAATGGTGATGGAACCTTCACCGGTCTGGGAACGACGCTTCCGATTGCGATCTCTGCGGTCTCCGTTGGAAACTCTGGCGCCGTGGCTTATGACAGCTCCATCCTCAGCTTCGCTGATGTCAACGGCGATGGAAAGCTCGACGTTGTCGCAGACGTAAACGGCACGCTGCAAAGTGCTCTTGGCAACGGCAACGGAACCTTTGGCACTGCCGTCAGCACAGATATCTCCGCAATCATCAGTGCTGACGATACCGTTCTGCTTGACGTCAATGGTGATGGCAAGCTGGACGCGATCGTAGATGGCGGCACGCTAGGCGTCTACCTCGGCAACGGCGATGGTACCTTCGCGCCGATCGCTTCGGGTTCGCAGTACGTCACCGATCCTTCGTCTGGTTCGCAGGCTATGGCTATCGCAGACTTCGACAACGATGGTGTTCCAGACATCGCGTTGCTCGGCGGCGACTACAAGCAGGTCTCTCTCTTCTCCAATACGGGCAAGGGTGGCTTCCGCGGCGCTCCGATCGTTACTGCGGAGAACGATCCCAACGGCCTATACAGCACGCTGCTCACCAGCGGTGCTTATACGTCGAGCGGTTACTCCAGCCCCTTACTTACCTATTACGGCGATACGTCCACAGACCTCGTCACGATGGTTGGAGATGGCAAGGGTAACTTTACCTCGGTCAAGGCTCTTCCGGCCTTCCCTGCAAACGTAGAGTACTTCCAGCCTATCCACGCTGACTTCAACGGTGACGGGCTCGAAGACATCGTGTACTCCGACACCACAGGCGGCGTGTGGGTTGCGCTCTCCAAGGGTGACGGCACCTTCGCCACGCCTGTTTCCGCTGGCCTTCCTACCTCAGCTTGCCCCGTGTACTACGGTGCTGCTGGCGATGTAAACGGCGACGGCAAAATCGATCTCGTCATCCCTTACGGTGGCGACATCGCCTGCGGTAACTCGGGTGGTGGAGCTTCTGGCTACTTCGTCGCTCTCGGCAACGGCGACGGCACGTTCTCCGCACCTACCTTCACCGCGACCGGCACCGAACTCTACAAGATCGTACTCGGCGACATCAACAACGACGGCAAGCTGGATATCGTCATCGACGACGTCCCGTTCATCTACGGTTCGGGCTTCGAGGTCTCCACCGCTCTTGGCAACGGTGACGGCACCTTCGGCACGCCGAGCATCATCGTGCAGAACTACCTGGTGGCTGATGTCGCTGTGTCGGATATCAACAACGACGGCAACCCGGACCTCGTCATGAGCGCTGAAGAAGTTACCGGTACGAGCGTTTCCACCGGCGGCATCCTCACCGTCACAGGCAACGGCGACAACACCTTCAACTCCTCCAACATGATCGGTATGGGCAACTTCTTCTACGGTATCCAGGTCGCCGACATGAACAACGACGGCAACCAGGACATCGTGGCGACGCTCTACTCCACGGTCGCTCAGCCCGTGAACTACTATGGCATGGTCACGCTCCTCGGCTATGGCAACGGTCAGTTCACTGCTCCGTATAACTCTCTCGAAAGCCTCGGCAGCGAAAACCCGATCGTCGGCAACTTCGTCAACGATGCGGCTCTCGACGTCATCACGGCCAATGGGTACGGACCGGCACTCTTCATCGGTCAGGGAAGCTCCGCACTCACGCTTACCACCTCGGCTTCTTCCATCCCGTTCGGTACAGCGGAGACTCTCACCGCGGCACTGACCTCCAGCATGACCGGCCGCCCTGCAGCCACCGGCGCCGTCTCCTTCTATGACGGCACCACGCTGCTCGGGACCGGAACTCTCTCCTCCACGGGTACGGCGACGCTCACCGTCACCACGCTCGCAACCGGCACGCATGCGGTCAAGGCCGTGTACGCCGGAGACACCAACTTCAACCCTGCCACCTCCACCACGTCGTCGGTCAACGTCACGGCGGTAACCGCAGCCTTCACCCTCACCGGCACACCAGCCACCGTCAGCGTCAAGGGCGGAGCACAGGGCGTCGTCACGCTGAACCTCGCAGCAAACGCAAGCTTCAGCGGTGCGGTCACTCTCACCTGTGCGGGCATGCCGACCAACGGCACCTGCTCGATCAACCCCGGCAGCGTCACACTGACGGCTGGTGGTTCTTCGACGGCAACGCTCGTCATCGGTACGACTGGAACGCACGCTGCGCTGCAGCAGCGCTCGACCCCCTGGGAAGCTCCGGCAGCAGGCCTCAGCCTGGCCTCTCTGCTTGCTGTCTTCTTCGGTCGTCGCAAGCGCGTCCGCATGATCGCCGCTCTGGGTCTCGGCCTGGTGTTGTCGATGGGCGTCATGCTCACCGGCTGCAGCGATAACGGCAGCAACAGCAGCACTTCGTCGGCACCCACGGTGACAGCAGGAACGTACACCGTCACAGTAACGGCGACGGCAACCGGTAGCACTGCCACGGCACAGACCACCACGGTCAGCGTGACAGTTAACTAGCTTGCAGGGCTTTGCCTCCCGGGAGCCGGATCATCCGGCTCCCGATTTTTTTCCCCGAACCCCGAAAGTACGTCTTGATTTGCTACGCTAACGCCTAAGATGCGCTTCCGCCGCCTGATTCCGTTTCTGTCCTGTGCCTTGGGAGCGCTTGCGCTCTCCGGTTGCCATCGTCTGCCTCCGCCCAAGCCGCTCTCGCAGTTAAACGCAGAGGAGTCGCACGGCCATGCCGTCTTCCAGGCGCACTGCGCGCAGTGCCACTTCGACCGCTCCGACGGCTCGTTGCGCGGCCCCAGCCTGCTCGGCCTCACCAAGAAGCCCTACCTGCCCAGCGGAGCGCCTTCCAACGACGAACGCATCACCGCAACCATCCTCCACGGCCGCGACATGATGCCCGCCCAGCAGGACATCGACGACCTCGAAATGCACGACCTTCTCGCGTATCTGCACACGCTCTAGCCCGCGACCTACAATAGAAAGCGATGAGCACACCGCAAGAGTCCCAGCCGCAGCAGCCTCAGTTCCGCGTCCGTAAAGCCATCCTTCCCGGCATGGCCGCCATCGCAATGTTCCTTCTGCTGGTCACCATGCTCAACGCCTTCGCGGCGATGCGGGGCCTCTTCGGCACCGGCGCCCCCCGCGCAGGCATCCTGGGCGTCTGCACCTTGCTCCTGATCGGCATCTTCGGCCTGCTGCGTATGCGCCGCTGGGGATGGGCCCTGGTCACCGGTGGCTGCCTGGTCATCTCGATCGGCGACATTTACTTCTTCACGCACACGCACGCAGCCTTCTTCGTCGTCCGCGGCCTGCTGGAGCTCTGCTTCTTCCTCTACATGGTGCGTTCCGACGTCCGCGACCGCGTCAGCTAGAGCTTTTCACTCTGTCCTCCACCATCTTTGTCATCCCGAGCGGAGCCGCGGGCCCGCTTATCGCCCGCATAACCAGAACCACCACCCAGCCGCTACACGCTGGACCCTACCCCTAAACCTCACCTCTGCCGCTTACCGTACATCCCGCCCGTTTAAAGGCATAAAATAAGAGAGCAATGCTGCCAGTCGCCTCCGAACTCGTACAGATTGACCTCTCCCCGCGCAAGCCGCAGCCGAAGCCCGAGTGGCTGAAGGCGCGTGCGCCCATGGGCGAGACCTTTCACAATCTGAAGAAGCTGGCCCGCGAGCTCAATCTGCACACCGTCTGTGAGTCCGCACACTGCCCCAACATCGGCGAGTGCTGGAACCACAAGACTGCCACCTTCATGATGCTCGGCAACCTCTGCACGCGCCGCTGCGGCTTCTGCGCGGTGCCCAAGGGCCGCCCCGAACCCATCGACCACAGCGAGCCCGAGCGTGTTGCCTACGCCGTCGCTTCTCTCGGCCTCAAGCATGCCGTCATCACCAGCGTGAACCGCGACGACGACAACATTGGTGCGGCCTCTGCCTTCGTCAAAGTCATCGAAGAGATCCGCCGCCAGGCACCCGGCTGCCAGGTGGAAGTCCTCACCCCTGACTTTCAGGGCGTCGAAGAAGCGCGCCGCATGGTCGTCGCTGCCCGGCCCGAAATTCTGAACCACAACATCGAGACCGTGCCGCGTCTCTACCGCGTCGCCAAATCCGGCGGCCGTTATGAGAAGTCGCTGCACTTCCTCGATGCCGCCAAGAAGGAATCGAGCGAGCACCCTGACGGCCCCATCGTCACCAAGACCGGCATCATCGTCGGTATGGGTGAGGAGATGCACGAACTGCTCGCCGTCTTCCGCGATCTCGCCGACCGCAAGGTCGACATCCTCACCGTCGGCCAATACCTCCGGCCCTCGCGCGACCATCTCCCGATGGCTCGCTTCTACACTCCGGACGAGTTCGCCTTCCTCAAGCATGAAGCTTTAGGCATGGGTTTCCGCCACGTGGAGTCCGGTCCTCTGGTACGCTCCAGTTATCACGCTCACGAGCAAGCGCAGTCCACGGGCCTCGCGTAAAACCATTCCCCCGGCATCATCCTTCACGGCATGCCGTGTTGAAGGATGAAAGAAGGAGTTTCCATGCGTCGTGCCCTTCCGCTTGTACTGGCCTTTGCCGCTCTCGCTCTCACGGGTTGCCGTCAGCACACCACCGGCGACGTCACTCTGCGCGACCATAACAGCGATGACGTGTGGGATAAGCACGTAGACGACTGCCACCTCGGCCCCAACGGCCAGATCGTGCTCTACGAGAACCAGAAGCCGCTCCTCACGGTTTACCCCGATCAGCACGCCGTACTGCATGCACCGCAAGGGGATATGAACTTCATCCCCGCACCCACGGACGTCTACATCTCAAACCTGACCGACAACGGCGAAGGCCTGCACGGCCATCTCTCCGTTGTCTTTGAGCAGGGCAACGACCGCCTCTCCGCGGGCATTCTCATCAAAGGTTGCAAGTAGCAAACGACCGCAGATAGCGGCTAGCCACGTCCGCGAAAACGATTCAACATCCTGCGATCGCGCCCCGTCGGTTTCTCAACCGGCAGCTCTTCAAACTGGGCAAAGACCTTCTTCTCTGCCGCCAGCTTCATCCGCGCGTCCTTGCTCTCGTCGAACTCGCGATAGAGCGTCTGCGCCACGGCTGCAGGTCCACGCACTTCGCTCACCTGCAGCACTTCTACTTCAAAGAGCCCGGCGTCATTCGTAATATTCAAACGATCGCCCACGCGCACTTCGCGCGCGGCCTTCGCCAGCGCTCCGTTGGAACGAATGCGGCTCAACTCACATGCCTTTGACGCCAGAGCCCGCGTCTTGAAGAACCGCGCAGCCCACAGCCATTTGTCTATTCTTGCCATCGCCTCTTCAGGTTAGCCGACTTCAAGTCCACCCGTCGCACCATACACCTCTCCTGTCACATAGCTGGACTCCTGCGAGGCCAGCAGAACATACAGCGGAGCCATCTCCACCGGCTGTCCTGGTCGCTTCATCGGAGTCTCAGAGCCGAATGCGGGAATCTTTTTGCCAGGCTGTCCTCCGCTGGTCTGCAGCGGCGTCCACACAGGTCCCGGAGCCACACAGTTCACGCGGATTCCGTCTTCTGCCACCTGTCGTGCCAGTGCGCGCGTAAACGCCAGAATCGCTGCCTTCGTCGGTGCATAATCCAACAAGCTCGGCGACGGGTGAGTCGCTTGAATTGAAGCGGTTGTGATGATCGATCCACCTGGCGGCATCAGCTTCAAAGCCTCCTGGCAAACCCACATCAGCGAAAACACATTCGTCTCATACGTCTCCACCATCTGCTTCGTCGTCAGGTCGGCAATCTTGTCCACCGCGTGTTGCTTGCCCGCCACCACTGCCAGCACATCGAGTCCCCCAAGCTTTTTCGCTGCCTTCTGTACCAGCGACCGGGCGAAGCGCTCATTGCGCACATCCCCCGGCATCGCAAAGGCCCTCCGGCCTTCGGCTTCGATCAGCGCGATCACTTCCTTCGCGTCAGCCTCTTCGCTGGGAAGGTAGTTGATCACAACGTCCGCACCTTCGCGCGCAAACGCAATCGCCGCAGCACGTCCAATGCCGCTATCGCCACCAGTGACAAGCGCCTTTCGCCCAGGCAGACGTCCACTTCCGCGATAGCTTGTTTCGCCATGATCGGCCAGCGGCCTCAGCTTCTTGTCCAGCCCCGGAGCGCTCTGCTGCTGATGCTTGAACTTCGGGCGTGCGTACTGCTTCGTCGGGTCCTGCAGTGCGTAGATGTCTTTGATCGCAGCCATATGCTTCTCCTCGTTCAGGTCAGATGCACATCGCTCTCCACGCGTCGACGACTACGCTTTCGCCACCTCAACAAGCGTTGAGTAAAACGTCGCACCGCCGCCAATGTCGGTCAACCGCTGGCTTGTCAACGCATTCACGTTCTGCCCATCCTGCGACAGCTTCTGCCAGTCCAGCCTTGCCGCCACCACACCCTTGCCCACCTGTTCCTCAATCTTCGCCACAAGCTGCATCCTGCCGCGCTCGTTCCACACCCGCACCGCATCGCCGTTGCCGATCCCGCGCGCAGCCGCATCGTCCACATGCATCTCCAGAACGCCAGCGGTCTTGCGCTCCATCTTCTGGTGGCCTTCCAGATTCGCAAACGTGGTGTTCATGTAGTTGTCCGCCTTGCGCGGTAGAAACTGCAGAGGAAACTCAGCCGTCGCGTTCACATGTGACTCCACCGGCGCAAACCATGCAGGAACCGGCAGCATCTCTGCCTTGCCGTGCGACGTCTGAAACCACCGTGCGGAAGAGTAGGGGAGCGCATCCTGCTCGAAGCCCAGAGCCACGTGCCCTTCGCTCTCCAGCCGCTCCCTGTCGATGCCCGCCATCAGCGAGTTCTTCACGCTCAGGGCCTCATCGATCAACGCATCTTCGTCAACATCGAAGAGCTCCGCCTCAAATCCCATCCGCAAACCAAGCTGTCCAAACAGCCACACATTCGACCGTGCTTCGCCCAGCGGCTCAATCGCACGATGCGACATCTGCACATACCGGTGTCCATACGATCCCATCAGCTCTTTGTGCTCGAGAAACGTCGTCGCTGGCAGCACGATGTCGGCATAATCCGTCGAGTCCGTGAAGAACTGCTCATGCACCACCGTGAACAGGTCTTCGCGCTTCATTCCCGCCAGCACCTGCGTCGAATCCGGAGCCACCGCCGCCGGGTTGCAGTTGTATACCACCAGTGCCTTTACCGGTGGCCCGTCCAACTTCGTCAACGCATGGCCCAACTCGTTCATGTTCACCATGCGGGCCTCGCGTCCCAGCGAACTCTGCTGCATCAACTCCGGCCGCTGCAGCTTCGCTCCGTTGAACGCAAACGCTCCACTCATGGATAGCAGCACGCCGCCTCCACGCTGCTTCCACGCACCTGTAATTAGAGGCAGCATCGCAACCGCACGCGCCGCATTGCCTCCGTTGTCCGAACGTTGAATCCCGTAGTTCATGCGGATCACCGCAGGGCGGCGCCCATCGTGTCCTGCAGCTCCATAAGCCTTCGCCAGCCGCTCAATCGTCTCCGCATCAATGCCGACAATCGCAGCTGCACGCTCCGGAGCATACTCCGCCTGCAGCGCATGTTCGCGCAGCTCTCGCCACCCATGCGCGCACTCTTCGAGATAAGCCTCATCGTGCAACCCATCGCGAAACAGTACATGCATCAGGCTCAACGCCAGCAGCAGATCGCTCCCTGGCTTCACCACCAGGTGTTCATCCGCCAGCGCCGCGGTACGCGTGCGATAAGGATCAATCACGATCAACTTCGCTCCACTGCGCCGCGCCTCTTCGATGAACGGCCACAGATGAATGTTGTTGCCGTGGATGTTCGCGCCCCACGCGATGATCAAACCTGCATGGGCGAAGTCCTCTGGAGCCGGCCCAATGCGCGTGCCGTACACAAGGTTCAGCGCCTCCGCACCCGCGCTCGCGCAGATCGTGCGGTCAAGCTGCGAAGCTCCCAGCCGATGAAAGAACCGCCGATCCATCGAGCCATATCCAAGCTGCCCAATCGTCCCCGCATAGCTGTACGGCAGCACGCTCTCCGGCCCATGCTCACTCGCAATCGCGTGCAGGCGAGCGGCAATTTCGTCCAGCGCTTCGTCCCAGCGAATACGCTCAAAGGCCTCGACCTCTCTGCCTTTTTCCAGCGGGCCTTTCGCTACGCCACGCTTACGCCGCATCGGGTACAGCAGGCGTTCGGGCGAGTACACGCGCTCCAGGTACCGCGCCACCTTGCCGCACAGAAAGCCGCGAGTCACCGGATGCGCCGGGTCACCCTGCACCTTCGTCGCACGTCCCGTCGACTCATCAATCGTGACGAGTACCCCGCACGAGTCCGGGCAATCATGCGTACACACCGCGTGTATCTGGCGACTGGGCATACCATTGATTGTATGTCGCCCCATCTCTCGTCACGAGGCTCCAACATGCTCCGTCGCCTGCTTCTCGCGTTCTTCTGTACGGCACTCGTTGCGCTCCCGGCGTTCGCGCAATCTTCCGACGCCGAAGCCATCAAGCAGGCGATGACGAAATCCGCCGCAGACTGGAACCGCGGCGACCTCGACGCCTTCGCCACCAGCTACAAGAACTCGCCCGACATCCTTTTCATCGGCCACAAGATCAGCCACGGCTACGCCGGCATGCTCGCGGGTTACAAGTCCGCCTATCCCACGCCTGCGAAGATGGGCAAGCTCACCTTCACCGACATAGAAATCCAGCCGCTCGACGCCCACTTCGCCACCGCCACTGGCTGGTTCCATCTCCTCCGCAGCGACGCTGACGGGGGCAACCAGAACGGCTACTTCCTGCTCGTCCTCGAAAAGACGCCGCAGGGGTGGAAGATCATCCGCGACGACACCACGGCCGTTCCCTCAAAGAAGTAGTAAGCGCCGGAAAGCGCTGCCGCAAACCCCAAGCCTCATGAACGAAGTCTTTCTCGAAGCTCGCAATCTGGTCAAAGAGTACGGCGCCGCGCGCGTCGTCGACAACGTCTCGCTCACGCTGCATCGCGGCGAAGCCCTCGGCCTCGTCGGCGAATCCGGCTCCGGCAAAAGCACCGTCGCCCGCATGGTCCTCCGCCTCATCGAGCCCACCGCAGGCAGCGTTGTCCTGCATCGCGAAGGCCAGTCGCTGGACATCCTCGCGCAGAGGCCACGCGCCCTGCGTGCCCTCCGCCGCGACCTCGCGATGGTCTTTCAGGACCCGTATGCCGCGCTTGATCCACGCATGACCGTCCAGCAAACCCTCGCGGAACCCTTCGCCATCCACAGCGTCAAGCCTGCCGAAGGCCTCAAGCCAAAGCTGCACGACCTGCTCCACGAAGTCGGTCTCGACGCCTCCGCGCTCTCACGCTATCCGCATGAGTTCTCCGGCGGCCAGCGCCAGCGCATCAACATCGCCCGCGCCCTGGCTCTTTCGCCCTCACTGCTTGTTCTTGACGAACCCGTCAGCGCGCTCGACGTCTCCGTCGGCGCCCAGGTCATCAACCTCCTGCGCGATCTGCAGCAGCGCCGCGGACTCACCTGCCTCTTCATCTCGCACTCCATGCCGCTCGTGCGCTACTTCTGCCAGCGCGTCGCCGTCATGCAGCGCGGCAGGCTCGTCGAAGAAGGCACCTGGCAACAGGTCTGCGAATCACCGCGCGAAGAGTACACCCGCAACCTCCTCGCCGCGACCCCGGAACTCCCCGCCTAAGCCCTGCTCCCTCTTCTAAGCGCAGCCACGACAACCGTCGCGTAGCTCGCGCTCATGGCGTCAAAGCTCCTCGCCACTACAAAAAGCAAAAGCCGCCGCACACACGCGCGACAGCTTTTCTACGCTCTACCCTCTACGCTGTAACTACTTCTTCCGCTGCTCATCGCAAACGTTCCGCAGGTAATCCCACGAGTACAGCCCCGCCTCGTGTCCATCGTTCCACGTAAAGCGCACCGCATACTTGCCCACCGGGGTCACTTCACGTGGCTTCGCCGGCTCTTTGTAAACCGGAAACAACGCCTTCGGCGCGGGCTTCGGATCACCTGGCTCTAGTCCTTCAGCCTCGCGGGCTTCATGGCAGGTCGCACACGGGCAGGCATCGCGCAACCAGGTAAAGCTCCACGCGCTCTTGTGCCCATCGCGCCACTCAATCTCCATCCCCGTGCCGCCAGTCTTGTCGATCCGCACCTTCGCGGGCTGAATCGCCGTTCCGGTCAGCTTCACCAGTGACGCCTCGTGGGCTGCTTCTTCTGCACTTACAAACTTAATCTCGTGGCTCATGCTGCGTACTGTCTCCAGAAGAAGTATGCGGCAATCACCGTGCCGGTTGCCACCACGATGCCGCGAAGAATGTCGCCGTTCACGCGTTTTGCAAACCGCGCCCCTACCCATCCACCAGCCGCCGCAAAGACCATCGAGATCAGGCAGTAGTGCCATAAAATCGCGCCTTTGACGATGAACGTCACAATCGCCAAGAGGTTCGAACTCGTCGCTGCGACCACCTTCATCGCGTTCAGTTCGTGCATGTCTTCCATGCCGAACAGCGCCAGGATCGTCATCACCAGAAACCCGCCACCGGCCCCGAAGTAGCCGATATAGAAGCAGACAGGGAAGAGCGACAACGCCAGCGGCAGCCACGGAATCGGCCTGTCAGGATGGTGCTTCGCTGACCTCTTCTTCATCCACCGTGACAGTGGCCCGCTAATCCCAAACAGACTTGTCCCGATCAGAATCAACCACGGAATCAGATGCAGAAACGTCTTCTGCTTTGTGTGCAGCAACGTCTCCGCGCCCAGCACCGCTCCGAAGAGGCACGTCCCCAGCACCGTTGGCAACAGATCGCGCCGCACGTCGTTCCGCAACGTTGCGAGTGAGGTCAACTGCCCCGGCCACAGCGCCACCGTATTGGTCGCATTCGCCTGTACCGGCGGAACACCCATGCCCAGCATTGCCGGGAAAGAGATAAACGATCCACCACCAGCCATCGCGTTCATGATGCCCGCAATCGTAGAGGCGGCTACCAGCCAGATGTAGTGGAGATGCGGGATTTCATGGAAATTCATGCATCTCCCATTCTACGAGCTCTCGTAGAGCTCCTGCTCCTGCCACTCCCATCGCTTTTACCGTTGTCCAAGCGGCTCCTCTGCAAAGGGAAAGGGCTGTAGCCAATAGCCACAGCCCTTCTAACCCTTTCCGCTCTACCCCTCCACTCCGCAAAGCTGCAGAGCTTCTTCCACCGTCGTCGCCACAAGCAACCGATGCCGATTCCCGCGTAGCATTCCTTCGCGGTCGCACACATCCAGAAACTCGAGCATCGTGTCATAGAAGCCCGCAACATTCAGCAACACCACCGGCTTGGCGTGGATCTTCAGCGTCTGCCACGCCAGCACTTCATAAAGCTCTTCCAGCGTGCCAAAGCCTCCCGGCATCACCAGGAACGCATCCGACCGTTCTCCCATCAGAGCCTTGCGCGTATGCATCGTGTCCACCACATGCAACTCGCTGATGCCTTCATGCGCCACTTCCATATCCACCAGCACATGCGGAATCACACCCACCACATGCCCACCATCGGCCAGCGTGGAGTTCGCCACCGCTCCCATCAACCCAACCGTAGCTCCGCCGTACACCAGCCCGATCTTTCGCGCTGCCAGCGCCCTGCCCAGCTCTTCCGCCACCGCGCGATACTCCGGGCGCACGCCATCCGCCGCCGCACAAAACACTGCAATGTTCTTGGTTGTCATGCACCCAGCTTACCGCGCGTTTAGCCCAGCAGAAGGTGAAGAAACGACCGCACAGCTTCGCTCGATGGCCCAAACTGCTCCCGCGCCAGCCGAACCGCACCCTGCTCCAGCGTCTTCCGGCGTTCCGCAGAAAGCAGCAGCGCAATCACCTCGTCGGCAAACGCTTCGGCCGTATCCGCCACCGCGATCGTGCCGTCGGTCAGCCCTTCCAGCCCCTGCACGCCTACGCTCGTCGCTACACACGCCTTGCCAAAGCTCAACGCCTCCAGCAGCTTGATCTTGATCCCGCTCCCCACCACCAGCGGCACCACGCACACGGCGGCCAGGTTGTACTCGCCCTCCAGCCTCGGCACGCGTCCCAGCCGCACCACGCCCGGCTGCTGAAAGCCCGCAAGCTCGGCCTGGCCTATCGTCCCCGCCACCACAAACTCGGCATCCGGCACGGCCTGCCGCACTCGTGGCCACACCTCATCCAGAAAAAACGCCATCCCGCTCACATTCGGCAAAATATGGCCGCCCACAAACAGGCAGCGATGTGGCGTCACCTCTTGCGAAGGCTCCTGCAGCTTCATCACAATCGGCTGCGTCATCACCCGCGCCTGCAACCGCTCCCGCAGATACGTCGCCTCGGTATCCTGCGCCGCGAGCACAACATCGGCAGCATTCAGCCACTGCAACTCTTCGGCTTCACTAATTTGTGGGCAATCCAGCGAATCCCCTGCCGCCAGCATCCGCTCCACCCGTGCCGAAAGCAGGTCATGCGCCATGATGATCTTCGTCGTCTCCGCTGGAAGCTCCGCAAACAGCGGAGCCCAGATCGCGTAGTTGGCAATCACGCAACTCGCGCCAATCCTCTCGGCCTCGCGCTTTGCCACGCGCAGCTCCTTCGCGGTCGGCAGCGTCAGGTCCCACGCGTTTGTATACAAACGGTCGCCGTACATCCACTCCATCAACAGGCAAAGTGGTCGAAACAAAGCCACTTTCGTGCTCGCGCGACAAACATCCCGAGCCCACGCCTTCAGCGCAAAGCTCCGCAGCAGTATCCCCGCAGCCTGCACGTAACCCGGCGCACGATAGCGCACCCCTTCAGGCAGCGGCACTCGCGCCTGAAACGCCACTCGCGGCGACCGGCTATACGCCAGCGTCGACAGCACAGTCACCTCGCACCCCTGGGCTCGAAGCAGCTCCAGCAGGGTAAGGATGAGCGTTGTGCTTCCGCTGGTTTCGCGAACTACGGGGTTGCGCGTAACAAACAGCACCGTAGGTCGCACAGGAGTCTCTGAGGACATCCACCATGTATACCAACGCTGCAGCCTGCCGGCACAAAACGAATGAAAAATTCTCCTGAAGCCGGATACGATCCGTCACTCCGTTCACCAGTAAAAGGCTCACAAGCAAAACAAGGAGAGCTGCGACTCAAATCGCAGACTCTCCCTTGCTTCAGCAGATTCTTATTTGGGGGCCGGAGTTACTTCAGCGTGATTGTCGCGTCATTGAACTGACCATCGACGCTGTTCAGCACGACTTCGCCATTGGACCGGGTGATCTTGTCACCCTTCGTCGCGGCAACCTTGGCGCTTGCGCCTGCGGCAACGGTTACAGAGTTTGCACCGACCTGGATGGTCAGAGCTTCGCTGGTAGCGTTCTTCAGCGTGATGTTGACGGTCTTCGAAGACTTGAACAGCATCGCGTTGACGGGCACACCCACATGTGTGGAAGCGTGTGCAGCAACGGTTGAGGTGGAGGCAACGATGGCAGCAGCCATCACCATGGAAGCGGAAAGAAGACGACGGGTCATAGCAATTCTCCTCGTTCGAAAACGAAAGTTAGTTTTGTTCGAGTAGCCCGCCATGGATCAGGCCACTCGACGCATGTTGGACTACGCAGATGGTTCTTGGTTAGTTCCCCAAAACACGAAAAAATCTTCTCGTAACAAACGAAAAAAGAAACCTCATTTCCCTGCAACAAACTGCATCCGTAACCCACCGCGCCAACGTATCTCTATCTCCCCTCGCCTGCTTTCCTCGCCTCTTCCCGCCTTCCTCAGCCTCCCCCGGTAAAATGAACTTGTGGCCGACCTTCTCGCGAACATGAATCCGCAACAGCGCGAGGGCATCGTCTCCGTCGACGGCCCTGTGCTTCTCCTCGCCGGCGCTGGCTCTGGCAAAACACGCGTCATCACGCACCGCATCGCGTACCTCATTCAGGAACGCGGCGTCTCGCCTGACAACATCCTCGCCGTCACCTTCACCAATAAAGCGGCGAAGGAGATGGAGGAGCGCGTCGAAAAAATCATCGGCCACTCTTCGCTCGCCCGGCCGACCATCGCCACCTTCCATAGCTTCTGCGTCCGCGCTCTTCGTCGCGATATCGAAGCCCTCCGCGTCGGTGGCAAAGGCCTCACGCGTTCGTTTGCCATCTACGACGAAACCGACCAGCAGGCCGTTGTAAAGACCGCCCTCAAGCGCCTCGCCATCGACGACAAATCACTCAAGCCGCGCGTTGCGCTCGGCCGTATCTCCTGGGCAAAGAACCACATGATTGACCCGCAGGAGTACTTCCTCGCCTCGGCCAATCCCATCGAAGAGAAGATCGCCCACATCTTCAAGATCTACAAAGACGAGCTCTTCAAAGCCAACGCGCTCGACTTCGACGATCTCCTCCTCGAAACCGTTCGCCTGCTCAAGAGCGACGCCGCCATCCGCGAGCGCTACAACCGCAAGTACAAGTACCTCCTCATCGACGAGTACCAGGACACCAACCGCCCGCAGTACGAGCTCATGAAGCTCCTCGGCACGCACACCAACGTCTGCGTCGTCGGCGATGAAGACCAGTCCATTTACTCCTGGCGCGGCGCCGATATCCGCAACATCCTCGACTTCGAAAAAGACTTCGACAACGCCAAGACCATCCGCCTCGAGCAGAACTACCGCTCCACGCAGATCATTCTTGAGGCGGCCTCCGTCGTCGTCGCGCAGAACACCCAGCGCAAAGGCAAGAACCTCTTCACCGAGCGTGAAGGCGGTTCGCTCATCGGCTTCTACGAAGCCCCCGACGGCGAAAACGAAGCGCTCTTCGTCGCCGACCGCATCGCCAAATACATCCGCGAGGCTGACCCCGCTGCGCCCGCGCCTCCGCGCTGCGCCGTGCTCTACCGCACGAACTCCCAGTCGCGACTCGTCGAAGAAGCACTCCGCCGGTATCAGGTCAAGTACCACATGGTCGGCGGCTTCAGCTTCTACGACCGCTCCGAGGTCAAGGACATGCTCAGCTACCTGAAGCTTGTCCAGAACCCACACGACTCCGTCGCCCTCGGCCGCATCGTCAATTCGCCTCCACGCGGCATCGGCAAAACCACGATGGACACGCTTGAGAACATGGCGCTCAGCACCGGCATGAGCTCCTGGGACGCCATCGCCCGCGCCATCGCAGACAAGCTCCTGCCTGCCCGCGCTCTCACTGCGCTCGGCAACTTCCGCCGCCTCATCGAAGACGCCCGCGCCATGCTCGGCGCAGAGTTCCTCGCAGCTCTCAACGCCGACATCGCCACTGCCGTACAGCCCGCCGTGGCAGCTCCCGTAGAAGACGACGGCTACTTCGACAGTCTCGCTGCCTCTGCCGACACCGCAGACGACACCGGCTTCGACTTCGGCTTCGGTAACGACGCGGCCCCCGCCGCCAGCGAAGACACCAGCTTTGAATTTGCTGCAGAAGAGCCTGCTCCGGCCACCATCGCAGCCAACGACGCCAACACCTCCTTCGACACGAGCTTCAACTTTGACTTCGACTTCGGTCCCAGCGAAGAGATCTCCACCATCGCCCCCGAAAACGCCGCAGCCCCGCTCGACCTCTTCGGCAACGACACGGCCAAGAAGGCTTCGCTCGACTTCAACCCCTTCGCGCCCGCGCCGTTGAAGTCCGCCAGCGACTCCGTCCGCGACAAGAATAAGTCGAAGCTTGACCGTATCGTCGACGCCCAGGGCGGCTCTCACGAAGAAGCCAACGAAAAGGACGAGCGCGCCTTCCGCAAGCCCGGTGACCCCGCCACGCTCCCCGAACTCATCAAGTTCCTCAACGAGCGCTCCGGCTACATCCGCGCCCTCGAAGACGAGGCCACGCCCGAGTCCTTCTCGCGCATTGAAAACCTGAAGGAGCTCGCCAACGCCGCTCAGGACGCCAGCTCCCGTGGCGAAACCCTAGCGGAGTTCCTCGACCATGCCGCCCTCGTCTCCGACGCCGACCAGTACTCCGCCGACGCCCGCGTCACGCTCATGACGCTCCACGCCGCCAAGGGCCTAGAGTTCCCCCTCGTCTTCCTCTGCGGCATGGAGGAAGGCCTCTTCCCGCACTCCCGCTCCATCATGGATCCCACGCAGATGGAAGAGGAGCGCCGCCTCTGCTACGTCGGCATGACCCGCGCCGAAGACACCCTCGTCATGACCCGCGCACGCTACCGCCGCCGCTACGGCAACGACATGCCGGAGGCTTCGACCGCTTCACGCTTCCTCGAAGAAGTCCCGCAGCGCCTCGTCGAAGACCTCGGCTCGCCCGGCGGCGCACTCAGCTTCGGCCACGGCGGGGCCTACGGCTCCCGCCGCCGCGGTGGCGACGATGATTACTCCAATGATTCCGGCTACGACTACGCCGACGAATCGCAGGACCCCAGCTCACGCCCGGCCAAACAGTACGCCTCCCAGCGTTACGGCAGCTCCGGCGGCACCAAGTTCGGCTCAGGCCCCCTCGACAATACCGCCAAGTTCTTCGGCAAAACCGGCACAACTCCCGGCTTCCGCCCAGGAGAAAGCAAGTTCGGCGGCAAGCCGAAGATGACCGTCGCAAACCCTTCCGGCAAGACCGGCAACGCCAAGGGCCAGCGCGTTCGCCACCCCAAATACGGCGAAGGCATCATCTTCGCCCGCGAAGGAGACGGGGATGACGCGAAAATCACGGTACAATTTACTAGCCACGGCATGAAGAAGCTGGTCGAGAAGTTTGCCCAGCTTGAGAAGCTGTAGGGAAGTGCAGAAGAAGGTAGGTCAGGGCTTCCGTCCTGGCAATGGTTCAACCTGACAACGCGGCTTTAGCCGCTGCGGCAAGGTTTGGCCTCTCACCGCACTCACCCGAGCAACTCCCAGCTCTCGCCGCGCAAAATTTTCCGAAAGAGATATCTACAACAATGGCAAACACAAAGAACCTCGAAAAGACCGAGCGCAAGGCAGCTAAGCGCAAGAGCCGTTCCGCAGCTCCTGCACTGGGCGAGCGTGACTACCCGCGCGGCAGCAAGAAGCAGAAGCTCAACAAGCTGGTCCGCGGCCAGTCCAAGCGCTAGTCTCTAGCATCAACAACAAAACGGCAGAGCCTCGGCTCTGCCGTTTTGCTTTTGGCCTCTGCTTTTTGGCTTGCGGCTCAGGGAGTCACGAACTCCGTATGCTGCCTCAGCCACTCTTTGAGCCGCCCAAACTCGAACGTGCCCTCCGCATAAAGCCCCAGCACAAAGACCTCAGCCTCCCGGCTCTTCGCCGTCAGGCTCACTCCGTTGAGGTAGAGAAACGTGTACATCGCTGCGAACGCCGTACGTTTATTGCCATCGACGAACGGGTGGTTCTGCGAAAGGCTCTCCCACAGCGCCGCCGCCTCTTCGATCAGGTCCGCGTAGTATCCCGTCTGCGGGCGAAACAGCGCCGCCTCCAGCAAACCCGGATCGCGAAGCCCATGAGCACCGCCGTAGCGTCCGATCTGGTCATCGTGGATTGCCAGCACTTCCACCACCATCAGGTAGTCGGTCACTCTGCCAGCTTCCGATAGAGAGGCGCAAACTCCTCATGACTGCTCTGATACGCCGCCATCACATAGGCTCTGGGCCGTCCCTGCCGACGCTTCTCCAGCAGGTCTGTCAAAGCCTCATCCACCAGCGCTTGTAGCTGCCGGCCTTCGCTCTCCGCCAGGTCACGTACGGAGCGCAGAACCTCTGAGTTCACCTGTGTAGCAAACTTCTCCCGCGTTTGCGCCATAACAAAACCTCCGTCGTTCTCTTCTGGACACTATCATGACAAATCATGAAGTATCAAGATAAACGTCGCGACAGCGGGCGCCACTCTCGTACCCAACCTCAGAGAGCTTTCGCCGCTACAATCATCACAACCCCGTAAATTACTCTCCGACGGAGCCCCGCGACCACTTTGCCCCGCCAAATCTTCCGCACCAAGTCCATCGACAAGCTGATCGCCGAGAGCGAGAACCCCAACCACGCCCTCAAGAAGACCCTCGGCCCCGTCTCCCTGACGGCCCTGGGCATCGGCGCGGTCATTGGATCGGGCATCTTCACGGTCATCGGTACCGCCATCGGCGGCAATCCGGCCACGCTGGCCAACTGGAAAGAGTCGCCGGTCATCGACCTCATCCTGCACCACGGCCACATCGCGGGTCGCCCCGGCGCAGGCCCCGCACTCGCTCTTTCGATGATCCTCGTCGCGATCGTCTGCTGCTTCACCGGCCTCTGCTACGCCGAACTCGCCAGCATGATCCCCATCGCCGGTTCGGCCTACACCTATACCTACGCCACGCTCGGCGAACTCGTCGCCTGGATCATCGGCTGGGACCTCATCCTCGAGTACGCCTTTTCCAACATGAGCGTCTCGGTAGGCTTCGCGGCCCATTTTGTCGACCTGCTCGACTGGCTCGGCTTCCATCTCGATCCGAAGTGGCTCTCACCCGCCTATCTGCCGCTCGGCCTCACCGACCTGCAGGGCAATACGATCTACGCCAACGGCTGGCACTTCGGTTTCAACATCCCGGCCTTCGTCATCGTTCTGTTGCTCACTGCTGTGCTCGTGCGCGGCATCCGGGAGTCCGCCCGCACCAACAACATCATGGTGCTGGTCAAACTGGTCGCGATCATCGCCTTCATCGGCGTCGGCGCCCACTTCATCCACCCGTCCAACTACCACCCCTTCTCGCCCAACGGCTGGTCAGGCGTCCTCGCGGGTGGCTCCATCATCTTCTTCACCTACATCGGCTTTGACTCCGTCTCGACCGCCAGTGAAGAGTGCCGCAACCCGCAGCGCGACGTCCCCATCGGCATCATCGCCACGCTCATCGTCTGCACCATCCTCTACATCGGTGTCGCACTGGTGCTTACGGGCATCGTGCCCTGGCGCACGGTCATCGGCGACGCTGCTCCGGTCGTCAACAGCCTCAAACGCCTCACCCTGCAGACCGGCTCCCCGCTACTGCACTGGACGCGTCTCGTCGTGCTGCTCGGCGCCATCATCGGCATGGTCTCGTCGATTCTGGTATTCCAACTCGGGCAGGCCCGCGTCTGGTTTGCCATGAGCCGTGATCGCCTCCTGCCGGACGTCTTCTCTTCGCTTCACCCGAAGTTCCGCACCCCGGCGTTCGCCACCTGGTTCGCGGGTATACTCGTCGCCATCCCGGCAGGCCTGTTTGACGTAGGCACACTGGCTGACCTCTCGAACATCGGCACTCTCTTCGCCTTCGTTCTGGTCTCGATCGGCGTCCTGGTCCTCCGCAAGAAGCAGCCGGACCGCCGCCGCGGCTTCCGCGTCCCTGGCGGCCCGGTCTTCCCGGTCCTGAGCGTGATCTTCTGCGTCCTCCTAATGGCGGGCCTCCCAGTCCGCACCTGGGAACGCTTCTTCATCTGGCTCATCATCGGTCTGGTCGTCTACTTCTTCTACTCCCGCAAGCGCAGCGAGTTTTACGAAAAGTAAGGACGTGGCATGACGCTCCGCAAGGAAATCCATATGCTCATGCCGTGGACGCGAAAGGGCTATGAGCTACTTGATCGTTATGACTCATCATCCCCAGCGACAGGGGACCTAAAAGTACTTGAACAGATGCGTGCTCATGGAGCGGATCTCTCAAAGCCGCGCCATGTGGTGCACTACTTCTACTTTCCTAACGATAGTGCGCGCACAAAAGCAGAACAAAAATTGCTTGCCCTAGGTTATGAAGTCAGCCATAGCATTGAGAGCGAGGGCTCTGAGCCCACGTCGCTCATCGCGGAACGAGTAGGTCGCGTAGACGAACATACCGTGTCAGAAGAACGTGACAACCTGACGGGGATCGCCGAAGAACAAAAAGGCGAGTACAACGGCTGGGAGGCCGCGTTGGACTGATGCTGCCTCTACCCTAAATTCTGCCGCTGAACATACGCGGATCAAATCGAAACGGTCTCGTCTGCACTATCTTGATTTGCGAGGCATGGCTATGTTTGGGATTGATCAGAACATTCCATTCCACATCGATCAGCACAGAAGGGACGCGTACCGCGAGCGACTGCTGCGACTTCGCCCATGCGTCCCCTGTTCGCTGCGATAGATCCGTGTGAAAACGCCATTCCTTCGAGAGCTTCTTCGTTGCCAGAAGGTTAGAGCTCAAACCCACCGGAACCTCCGCCTGAAGCGCGATCAGATCCTCCGGTGCTGCATCCACCGGGCCAACGTGCACGAAGAGTTCCAGTGCTGCCAGCGCAAGGCTATCCGAGGTGTAGACCATTGGGGTTCCTGCGGAGTTCCAACGCCCTCCAAGCAGGCGTGCGCCCTCGCCGGTAAATGCCGAAGCCGCATGTCGCTCTCGGCATATCCGCCAAACCAGCATCAGCTATACACTCCGTAATCGATTCGGAGAAGTATGGTCTCTACGCTCTTCGCACCGGCATCCGTATCGAGAAGGTCCAGCGGCACCTCGTCACCGAGGGTCAGATTCGGATTGCTGAGCCATCGCGCGGCAGCCTCAGAACCTCCAAACGTATCCTCAGCCTTTGCAAACACTCTCGCCAACCGCATCATGCGGTCGCTCTCTTCTGCGGAAAATCGCGAGTTATTCGCAAGCCTTCGGCTCAGTGTGCGATCGCTGATCCCGACCACCTTTGCCAGCGCCTTCCGTTCCACCGAGAGCCCTGCAGCAAGAAAAGGCAAGGTGCCAACCGGCAGACCTTCGCGTGTCATCACGCGAAGGTCCGTATCGGTCTCCACCTTGCGCTTCAGGATCTTGCGCCCGCCCAGGACTGTCGCGATTGCCGTAGCCGTCATGCGCCAATTGTCCGCTTTTATCCGCCAAATGGCAAACGCTGTCTAAGCCGCCCGCCGCTTCCGTCCACTCATCAGATAAATCGCCGCCCGCAGCTCCAGCAAAGGATCATCGCTCGGCTCGATCCCTTCCGTACGCGGAATCGGATCGAAGATAATCTGCTTCTGCTCCGTCGCCGTGTCTGCCACAGGAGCCGTCAACGTCAGCGTCCCCAGTTCGACGACCGGGCGGTTCGCAGGCCAGTGAATCGTCGCATCGTCCACCACATCGCCCTCGCCCGCAAGCTGCACTTGCACGCTGAAGACCACCGGCGTCTTGCCCACTCGCTCCACAATCTCATCGATCAGGAAGTCGGCGGCCTTGTCCTTCAGCGTCGCCTCATCGGCAAACTGATTGCCTGTCGCCGGAACCACGCGATACCGCCCAAACTGTTCCTTGCCCTCGGCATCGACGAACTTCATCGCCGTCACGCCAAAGTAGGTATCGGTCGCAAAGCTCGCCGGAGCAGGCTTCGGAGCTTGCACAAACGCCAGCGCCGCCGGGTGCGAACCCAGAAACGCCTCCAGCGGTGACCCGCTCAGGTTCGCCGGATCACTCGCCGCCAGCGCACGCAGAAACTCCAGAAACTCCGCGCCCGTCCGCGTCGGAAAGCCGTCAATCGAGTGGCTCACGATGTCCGTGTGCACATGCTCGGCGAGCATAAAACGAATCGCAAACCCACGCGGATTCGCGTTCGGGTCGTTGTCCGGGATCAGCGGCAACCCCGTCGAGTTCGAAAACCTCACCACCACCGGCGTCGACGGCTGGTTCAGGTGCTTTGCCTTCGAAACCCCCGCCGCGGCTGCGGAAGGCACAAACTCACCCGTCAGCATGATGCCCTTGGCGTGCGCCGGGCGAAATCCCGGATACTCTCCAAAGATTTTGTGAAACTGGTCAATCAGATCCTGGCTCAGCGCGAGCAGCTTCTCATCGGTCGGTAGCGGCATGGGTTTTCTCCTGAGATCGTGGTGCGGGTAGCCATACTCTCGCACAACCGCCTGCGGAACGCGACCACAGAGCCGCAGCAGCGTCTAATAAACTGTGTAGGGAAGGGAACTACCATGCGAACCATCGACGTAACCCGCGGCGTCCGAGTTGTTGACACCCGCTCCACCGCCAGCCTCCTCAGCCAGGTTCTCTGGATCACCGCAGCCGGCTTTGTCACCACCGCCGCCGGAGCCTACGTGGCTCCCGCGCTGCTCGGCGGCATCGGCTTCGGCGCGCTCATGCTTGCGACCATCGCGCTCATCTTCGGCGTCAACATCGCCTCGCGCCGCTCGCCCGGCCTCGCGCTTGTGCTCTTCTACGCCTTCACCTTCCTCATGGGTGTTGAAGTCGGCCCGCTCATCAAGGCGTACCTGCACGTCCCAGGCGGCCAGCTGGTGGTCTTCCAGGCGGCAGGAACCACCGCGCTCGGCATGGCCGTCATGGCTGCCATCGCTCAGGTCGCCAACTTTGACTACCAGCGCGTCGGCCGCACCGCCACGTGGTGCCTGCTTGGCCTCTGCCTCATCGGTGTGCTCGGCATGTTCGTCCACTTTGTCTCGCCGGGCTTGTATGCGTGGGCTTCGCTGGCCATCTTCAGCGTTCTGCTTCTAGTGGATTTCATGCGACTTCGCGACGGTGCCCAGGGCTTGCCCCCGGTCGTCATGGCTCTCAGCATCTATCTCGACGCGTTGAACATATTCATCGCTCTCCTGCAGATCTTCGGCGGCAACTCCCGCTCGCGCGATTAGCAACTCCCGCTCGCGCGATTAGCAACTCTTTGCACAACGCCTGCGCTCGCCCTATCGCGAGCGCAGGCGTTTTCTTTGCAGCAGGGTGCGATACTTGAGACGATTCCTCCTGCAGTTTGCAGCTTGAACGTTATGGACACACCCAACGAACTCAACGAAGTCGTTCTTCCGCAGCCGGTCGTTGGCCCGCTCACGCGCTCGGCCATCTTCCTTACGCTCTGCATCCGCAACGACGACGCGGCTTACGACGCCGTGCGCGATTTTCTGCCCGGGCTCTCCGGCCTCATCCGCGCCATCGAGTTTCGCGACGTCGAAGCAGGCCTCACCTGCATCGCAGGCTTCGGTTCCGGCGCCTGGGACAAGCTCTTCGGCGCTCCTCGCCCCGCCGAGCTGCATCCCTTCAAGGAGCTTCGCTCCGCAGACCGCATCGCCCCGTCCACGCCCGGCGATCTCTTCTTCCACATCCGCGCCAAGCGCATGGACCTCTGCTTCGAAATGGCCACGCAGCTCATGGCCGCTCTCGGCTCCAGCGTAGAAGTCGCAGACGAGGTCCACGGCTTCCGCTACTTCGACGACCGTGATGTGCTCGGCTTCGTCGACGGCACCGAGAACCCGCGCGCCCGCGCTGCTACCGAAGCCGCGATCATCGGTACGGAAGACCGCGCCTTCTGCGGCGGCAGCTACGTCATCGTGCAGAAGTATCTCCACAAGCTCGACGCCTGGAACACGCTGCCCACCGAGATGCAGGAGAAGATCATCGGCCGCAAGAAGCTCTCGGACGTCGAACTCTCCGACGCGGAGAAGCCCGCCTACGCGCACAACGCGCTCACCAACATCGAAGAGAACGGCAAACAGCTCCAGATCCTGCGCGACAATATGCCCTTCGGCCGTCCTGGCCACGGTGAGTTCGGCACCTACTTCATCGGTTACTGCCGCACACCGCGCGTCACGGAACTCATGCTCGAAAACATGTTCCTCGGCAACCCGCCGGGCAACTACGATCGCATCCTCGACTTCAGCACCGCCATCACCGGCGCACTTTTCTTCATGCCCACGGCAGACTTTCTCGACGCCGTCTCCGCCGAAACCCCGAACCCCGCAGCGACCATCGCCCCACCTGCTGCATCTACACCAGAGCCCACGCCCACCAGCGTGCCCGACACCTCACTCAAGATAGGATCACTGAAGGGAGCCAAGGATGAATAACCTTCACCGCGAGCTTGCACCGATCTCCGACGCCGCCTGGGCCGAGATCGAAGAAGAAGCGACACGCACACTCAAGCGTTACATCGCCGGCCGCCGCATCGTCGACGTACCCACCCCCGGTGGCATTGCGTTGCCCGCTGTTGGTACCGGCCATCTGCAGCAGATCGCCGCACCCGGCGAAGGCATCCTCGCGCGCCAGCGTGAGGTCAAGCCGCTCGTCGAACTGCGCGTCCCGTTCACACTCTCTCGTCAGGCCATCGACGATGTCGAGCGTGGCTCCGAAGACTCCGACTGGCAGCCCGTCAAGGACGCCGCGAAGTCCATCGCCTTTGCTGAAGATCGCACCATCTTCGACGGCTACGCCAGCGCCGGTATTCAGGGCATCCGCGAAGCCAGCAGCAACCCCATCGTCTCGCTGCCCGCTGACGTTCGCGACTACCCCGACGCCATCGCCCATGCCATCAGCCAGCTTCGCCTCGACGGCGTCAACGGCCCCTACACTGTCGCTCTCGGAGCGAAGGAGTACACCGAACTCGCCGAGACCCGCGACCACGGCTACCCCGTGCTCGAGCATCTGAAGCGCATCGTGAACGGTGAGCTGATCTTCGCTCCGGCCATCGAAGGTGCTTTCGTGCTCACCACGCGCGGTGGCGACTTTGAACTCACCATTGGCCAGGACGTCTCCATCGGCTACCTCAGCCACACGGACACTACCGTCCAGCTCTACCTGCAGGAAAGCTTCGTCTTCCGTGTTCTCACCACAGAAGCCTCTGTCGTACTCTCTGCAGCGAAGTAAGCAAGAGCCTTCCAAAAAGCCACGGCCCTATAGAGCCGTGGTTTTTTAATCTTCTGCAGCACTGCTCTGACGAATTCCGTTGAACCAAGATTTCAGTTGAACCAAGACGGTTGCTCCTGCATCTTAGGTAGCAGACCTATGTCGACCTTCCTCACAGCCGAGTGGCGCAAGCTCATCATGGCGCAGTACGAAGTCGCGCCCGAGACGCTGACCCCGTACCTCCCCGCCGGGGTGGAGCTCGACCTGTTCGAGGGCAAATGCTTCGTCTCCGTCGTCGGATTTCTCTTCGACCACGTTCGCCTGAAGGGCCTGCCCATCCCCGGTCACACGTCGTTTGAGGAGATCAACCTCCGCTTCTACGTGCGCCGCCCGGAAGCCCCCGACGGCCAGCCCCGCCGCGGCGTCGTCTTCCTCCGCGAGTTCGTCCCACGCTCCGCCATCACCTGGATCGCGCGCGCCTTCTACGGCGAGCCCTACTCGACCATGCCGACGCAGCATCACATCCGCGGCAACGACCACACCCTCTTCGTGGAGTACGGATGGAAGCACCACGGCCACTGGCAGAGCCTCGGCGTCGAAGCCGAACTCGCCCCCCGCGACATCGTCCCCGGCAGCATCGAGGAGTTCATCACCGAACACTACTGGGGCTACACCCGCCGCAAGGACGGCAGCACCTGGGAGTACGCCGTCCACCACCCCAGCTGGCAGGTCTACCCCATCAAACGCTTCGACATCATGGCCGACTTCGGCGACCTCTACGGCTCCTTCATGGCAGGCATCGACCCCAAGCAACCCGCCAGCGTCCTCCTGGCCGAAGGTTCCCCCGTCAGCGTCGAATCCCACTCCGGCGAACGCCTCAAATAAGGCAGAGCGTGGAGGATAGGGATAGGGAGTAGGAAAAGCAGGAAAGTAAGCCCCGGCGTACTCCCGACTCTTCACCACACCTACGCACTGCCATCCCGAACGCCATGGGGAACCCGCGTGTCGCTGACAAGCCATGCTCTCTTCCCGTCCACAACTTCCTTCGCGTCTCCTTTGCGTCCGCTGCGACCTTTGCGTCGAGGCTTTCCTGCTCCCGCACAAACGCCACGCTCTACCCTCTACTCCTCTAAACTAAAGGCATGGCGCGCATGCAAGACAAGATCGACAAAGCCGAATGGCTTCAATGGCTTCCGAAGGCCGAGCTTCACCTCCACCTCGAAGGCTCCATCACGCCCTCCACGCTCGTCGAGCTCTCGCACCGTAACGATGCCGTCCCGCTCACCCTCCAGCAGGCCGCAAACATCTACCAGTACCACGACTTCCCCAGCTTCCTGATGTCCTTCAAAGGCGTCACCGAACGCCTCCACACGCCCGCCGACTACGAGCTCATTACCTACAACATGGTCCGCGACCTTGCCCTCCAGGGCGTCCGCCACGCCGAGGCATACCTCTCCATCGGCATCCTCTACCGCTTCGCCCGCCTCGACGTCGACGACGTCATGCTCGCCGCCGAACGCGGCCGCAAGCGCGCCGAGCAGGAGTTCGGCGTCTCGCTCCTCTGGATCATCGATGCCGTCCGCCACTTCGGCCTCGAAGAGTGCCGCCGCGTCTTCCTCAAAGCCGCTGAGCTCAAGAAGGACATGCCCTCCATCGTCGGCATCGGCATCGGTGGCGACGAAGCCCGCGGCCCCGCACACGACTTCCGCGACCTCTACGCCGAAGCCAAAGCCAACGGCCTCCACCTTACCTGCCACGCCGGAGAATCCACCGGCCCCGAAAGCGTCTGGTCTGCAATCAACATCGGCGCCGAACGCATCGGCCATGCCCTCACCGCGATCGACGACGAGGACCTCATCGACGTCCTCGCCCGCAGACAGATCCCGCTCGAGCTCAACGTCACCTCGAACCTCCGCACCGGCTGCTGCAAAGCCCTCGACCTGCACCCCGTAAAGCGGTACTTCGAAGAGGGCCTGATGATCACGCTGAACAGTGACGATCCACCCTTCTTCGGCGCCAACCTCCTCGAGGAGTACCTCCTCGTCGAGCGCGAGTTCGCCTTCAGCCTCGAACAGATGCGCGAGCTCGCCGCAAACAGCGTCGAAGCCAGCTTCCTCCGCCCCGACCGCAAACTCCAGCTACTCGGCGAAATCGAGCAGTACGGCTTCTAGCCAGAGCGCAGAGGGCAGGATGTAGAGCGTAGAAAGGCTACCCTCTACCTGGGCGCCGGTACCATCACCGCCCCAGGATCGACCTTCGGTATCCCGAAGTGCCCGCTCAGATGCACCAGATCCAGCGGCCTTAGCATCCCGCTTACTTCGATCAAATTCATCTGCTTCGGCCCGCGAATCAGCACCGTAATGTGATCAAAGTCCGCGCCGTTCATATGCATCCAGAGATCGGTGATCGGCTTATTCGGCTGCGCACTTTGCCCGGGAGTCGTACTCGCTTCCACCAGGTGCTTCCACCCGGCAGCGTTGTACGCATCCACAATCGTCTTCATGCTTTCGGGGAGATAGAACGCGGGTTCGTGAAAGCTGTACCGCTCAAACGTGATGCCAGTCAGCGCCGCAGGCGGCAAACTGCCATCGCCTAGAAACGCATCGAGCATATCCCGGTCCAGCGTAAACGCCGTATGTGTAGACGGTTGCGAGCTGATCCCGGCCAACGCTTCGGCCACTCCAGGCGGCTGCTTCTGGGCGGACGCACTCGGCATCACCGCACCAGAAAAAGACGTGACAGCAAGCAACAAGACAGCGAGCAAACTCTTTCGCATGGGCAAACTTCTCCCTCGCCCCGTTAGACCCCACTTCTCCCACAGAAGTTTCGGCCTCTTCATCGCCCGCTCCCGCGCGACCAACTCCCTTTGCATACGTAACGCCTGGACTTCGCACGAAAGCCTGGCCCTACGCCAACGCAGCGCCCTGCCAGAGATCTCCTCTGCATTCTCTCCGTGCCGTTCTCCGCGCCCTCTGCGTTCCCGCTTTCAGGCGCGGCATCCAAACGTAAAGCGGCCGCGGCAAACCTCACCGCGGCCACTCCTTACTCTCTACCCACTAACCCTCTACGCTCTGCCCTACGGCTCGGCCCGGGGCGCAAAGTACCCCTTCTTGGCCCTCACCTGGTACCCCTGATACCTCGGATCGGCAATCTGCAGATAGATCGTTCGGAACGACCCATCCTGCTTGAAGTCCGACGGCACATAAATCAGCGAGTACTGGCTGCGCAACTCCACTTCGATGTTCTGGAAGCCTAATGCAATGTCATCAATCTTCGTCGGATAAAACGCCTGTCCACCTGTCGCATCGGCGATGCGCTGCAGCACCTCGTCACCCTTGCCGCGCGACGGTCCCGTGTTCGTCGAGATCGTATACACAATCGTCTCTGCACGCTGACACATCTTGATCGCTTCCGACTCTTCCACGCGCGAGTAATCGTCGTCGCCGTCCGAAACCATCACAATCGCTTTACGAACGCTGATGTCCTGGCGCAGCGTCAGCATCTGGTCGCGGCACGTCTTGTACAGCGCATCGAACAAGCTCGTTCCGCCACCGGGACGCAGCTTGCGAATACCCGAACCCAGCATGTCCACGCGGTTGGTAAAGTCCTGTGTCACGTTCGTCTGCACATCGAAGCCTTCGACAAACGCACGATCATCCGGATGCATCACCTGCAGCAGGAAGTCCGTGGCAGACTGCAGCTCGAACGTAAAGCGCTGGCGAATGGAGCTCGACGTATCGATCATCAAACCCACGCGCAGCGGCAGGTTCGTCTGCTGCTTGAAGCTCAGCACGCGCTCCGGTGGACGACCATCGTCCAGCAATCCAAAGCTCTGCTGCTGTAATCCCGTGGCGAACTGGCCCTTATGATTCGTCACCGTAAAGATCAAATCGACTTCTCGCGTCGTCACCTTCAGCGGCTCGTCGGTAGAGACCTGCTGGTTCTCGACCGAACCGTTCGCCGGCGCGGTCTTTGTGGGAGGAGTCGCGGTGGGTTGCTGCGGAGCAGCCTGCGCAGGAGTTTGCGCATGCATCAGTGACGCGGAGGGCACCAGCGCAGCCAGCATCAGCAGGCGCGCGGACTTCAGGAAGTTCATGCTGCCTATGGTATCAACCGCAGCCCTCTCGTGGCACAACCTCGTTCCCCAGCCGCCAACCCCACCCCGCACCCACCTCGCCAGCCTCTTTCCAACTTGCCATCCCGAACGCAGTGAGGGACCCGCATCTCTCCCCGTCAGATCCCCCTGGCCCCTCCCCCCGCACTGTAAACTGAACTCCCAACGGAACCCTTTCCGTTGGAGCCTCCATGCCTCTCCGCCGTACTCTTCTCGCGTTCGCCGCGCTGACAGCCGCTCTGCTTGCTCTCCCAGCCCAGGCCCAGAAGAAACCCTGGCCCATCCGCGCCGTCATCGTCACCACCTACGAGCCCGGCAACGACACCGGCGACCAGCCCGGCGAGTTCCAGTTCTGGGTCGAGCGCGAGCACCTCGACGAGGTCATTGACTGGCCCGGCGGCCCCCGCGCCATCCGCGCCAATCACGACCACACCGTCCTCGGCATCGTTTCCGGCATCAACCTCGTCAACAGCACGGCATCGCTCATGGCCCTCGGCCTCGACCCGCGCTTCGACCTCACCCACGCCTACTTCATCATCAACGGCATCGCCGGCATCGACCCCAACGCCGGCTCCGTCGGCTCCGCTGCCTGGGCACGCTACGTCGTCGGCGACTTCATCCGCTACCTCGACCCTCGCGACGCCCCCAAAGACTGGCCTTACGGCTGGTTCCCCATGGGAGCCCTCAAGCCCAACCCCGACGTCATCCCCGAATCTCCCACCACCCGCCGCTCCAACCTCTACACCCTCAACATTCCCTTCGTGAACTGGGCCTACCAGCAGACCAAAGACCTCAAAATCGCCGACGACCCCAAGGTCGCCGACTTCCGCAAAGCCTTCAAGGAGTACCCCAACGCCGACCACACGCCCGTTGTGATGGAAGGCGACGACTTCGCTTCGGACTTCTTCTGGCACGGCGCTGAATCCAACAAATTCGCCGAAGACTGGGTCAAGCTCTGGACCAAAGGGAAGGGCACTTTCGTCATGACCAACACTGAAGACTCCGGCTTCATGAACGCCGTCGAGCGCCTCGGCCACATGCACCGCATCGACCCCAACCGCGTCCTCGTCCTGCGCACGGCCAGCAACTTCACCATCCCGCGCCCCGGCGAGCCGGCCGTTTCTTCGCTGACGGCCCCGTTCATCGGCGGCCGCATGGCTTTTGAAAGCGCCTACCTCTGCGGCAGCACGGTCCTGCACAAACTGCTCGACAACTGGAAGACCACCTACAGCACCGTTCCCTCAGCCAAATAGCCGGGCAGCGTCACCAACGCTGCATCACGAACGCCGCATCGCAACCCGAAGAGCGCCACGTTTCGTCCACTCCACCTTGGCGAAACTTGGCGCTCTTCGCGTCGCGGCGTCTTCTTTCCCTCGCGCCACCATAAGCCCCCGCATAGCCACAACCTTCGCGTACGTCGCGCTTAAGCTTTGCGCACTTCGCGTTAAGGCCTTCTCCCCCTCGCCACTGGCCAACGTTGAAGCAGAAAAGGGCACCCCCAAACAAAAAAGTGCGGGCCAGTCATCATGACTGACCCGCACTTTTTGAAAAGCTGTTACGACTTGCGCACAACCCGTAGGTTCAACTCCCGCAGCTGCTGCTCGTTGGCAAGCGACGGCGCATCCACCATCAGGTCAATCGCCTTCGCCGTCTTTGGGAACGCGATCACCTCGCGCAGCGAGCTCGCACCCGCCAGGATCATCACAATGCGATCCAGACCCAGCGCAATGCCGCCATGCGGAGGCGTGCCATACTCCAGCGCGTCCAGGAAGAAGCCGAAACGCTCCTTGGCTTCCTCATCGCTCATACCCAGCGAGCGGAAGATCTCCGCCTGCACATCCTGCCGATGGATACGGATCGACCCCGAGCCCAGCTCCGTGCCGTTCAGCACAATGTCATACGCCAGCGCACGAACCGAACCCTTGTCGTTGTACAACGCACCCGACTTGATGTCCTCTTCATGCGGCGACGTGAACGGGTGATGCGCCGCATCCCAGCGCTTGTGCTCCTCGTTCCACTCGTACATCGGGAAGTCCGTCACCCAGAGGAACTTGAAGTCCGCAGCCGTACCGGTCTGCTCAAAGAGCTTGTGCTTGTCCGCATACTTCTTCGCCAGGTCGAGACGAAGCTGACCCACACGCTTCGGAATCCACTGCGTGTCGTAGTTCCACGCATGCGGCGTCTCCGGCTTGGCCGTAACCACGACGATCAGATCGTCCGTCGTCAGGTTCTCGCCGTTGAACACCACCTGCTCCGCATTCAGCTTCGCTGCAAGCGCTTCCGCCAACGGCTGGAACGCCTCACTGGTGCGCAGACGAGCGACATCCAGCAGATCGAGCCCGCTCTCGCCAAAGCTCGTACGAACCTCCGCAAGCAAAGCCTTACGCGCCGAGCCCGAAAGCTCACCCACGCGAGGAATCGTGAAACCATACACCGGAAGCGTCGGATCAACCTTCAGCGTCACGCGCAGTTCAGGCGTGAGCACTTCGCTCAGGTTCACCATCGCGGGCAGACGCATATCCGGCTTGTCGATGCCGTACTTCTCGATGGCATCGTCATAGCTCATCTTGAGGAACGACTCTTCCGACAGCGTGATGCCTGCAGTCTTGAACGCCGCGCGCAGGAAGCCTTCCGCCACAGCGAAGATCTGCTCCTGCTGCGGAAACGTCATCTCCAGATCGATCTGCGTGAAGTCCGGCTGACGATCCGCGCGAAGGTCTTCATCGCGGAAGCAGCGAGCAATCTGGAAGTAGCGATCGAAGCCGCCGATCATCAGAATCTGCTTGAAGATCTGGGGCGACTGCGGCAATGCGTAGAACTCACCCGCATGAACGCGCGAAGGAACCAGGTAGTCGCGTGCGCCTTCGGGCGTCGAGCGCGTCAGCAGCGGCGTCTCTACTTCGAGGAAGTCGTTGTCAGAAAGGTACTCGCGAATCGCGCGTGAGACCTTGTGGCGCAGCACGAAGTTGCGCTGCAACTCCGGACGACGCAGGTCGAGATAGCGATACTTGAGGCGTACTTCCTCGTTCGTAATCGGCGCATCGTCCGCAATGGGGAACGGCGGCGTCTTCGACTCGTTCAGCAGCCAGCACTCTTCGGCCAGCACTTCGATGTCGCCTGTATCCATCTTCGGATTCTTCAGGCCTTCGCCGCGCTCGCGCACCTTGCCGCGAACAGCCACAACGAACTCCGGGCGCGATGCCTCGGCCTTCAGATGAGCTTCGATGGAGTCGCTCTTATCGAACACCACCTGCGTAATGCCGGTGCGGTCGCGAAGGTCGAGAAAGATCAGATCGCCGTGATCGCGACGGCGGTTCACCCAGCCCATCAGCGTTACGGTGGAGCCAGCGTCGGATGCGCGCAGTTCGCCCAGCTTATGCGAGCGTTGCAGATTGCCTAGAAAATCGAGTGTCACAATCTTTCCATTGTACGGAAAACAATTCCTTTTGGCCGTTTTGCCCCTCGTTGCACAACAGTCCACCCTGATTGGCAGGTCAACTGTTTCTTTCTTGCCGTACGGAGCTTCGCTCGTTGCGCAATGGGTGGCTGCTCTCGCCAGATGGAATAATTTCTTTCTTACCGCAGACATCCTTGCTCGTTGCACAATGGGTGCATGAGCCCGCAGACCCCGCTCTTCACCCCGCGCGAAGCCGCGCACATGCTGGGAATCAGCTACCCCACCATCAAGCAGTGGATTCTCAGCGGCAAGCTGAAAACCGTCCAAACCCCCGGCGGTCACCACCGAGTCTCGGCCACGGCGATGAAGCCCTTCCTCGCCAAAGACGCCGCCAAACCGGAGACCGAGAGCCGCCAGCGCTTCCGCCGCGTCTCCGGCCGCAATCAGTTGATCGGCCACATCGTCAGCGTCCGCGTCGAAGGCCTCATGGCCCAGATCGTCGTCGCCGTCGGCGAGCAGGAAGTCTCCAGCATCATCACGGCGGACGCCGTCCGCGAACTCGGCCTGAAAAAGGGCGATCAGGTCGCCGCCCTCGTCAAATCCACCGACGTCATGATCGAACGCGTCGACTAACGCCCTCTCAGCGTTCAGTCAGTCTCTGCCACAGTTCAATGTGCCGTCTCCAACGCAGTGAGGAACCTGCTCGCCTCCCGGCGCGCCACGAATCCGCGCGCACCTGCCTCCTTCGCGTACTTCGCGCTTAAACTTCGCGCCCTTTGCGTTAAAGCTTTCTCCCTTTCGCCCCAAATCTCCGCCGCTCAGCGCTCTTGCCTTTGAACCACCGGCGGCCCAAGCCCCACCCTCATCACAAAACATTTCCATTTCCCTAACGACTCGAATCGTATAGATTCGCTGAATGCCTTTCGTATCTATCGGTTCCCGCCAGAAATATCTGCTGGCGACACTTCTCGGCGTGTGTGCAACCCACGCCTCCGCGCAGATCCTCGCCGAACTAAAAGGCCACGTTGCCGACCCCACCGGCGCAGCCATCGCTGGCGCCCAGGTCACCTTGACGGACGCCGCCACCCACACCGCGCTGCACACCGTCACCACCAGCGCCGGCGACTTTGACTTCTCGCAGCTCAACTCCAGCCGTTACACCGTCGCTGTCTCGGCCCCGGGCTTCACCACCTTCGTCCGTAACGACGTCACGGTGAACACCGGCAACACCGTCCGTGCGGACGTCTCGCTCAAACCCGGCAGCGCAGGGGAGACCGTGACCGTCAACGAAGACCTCCCGCTGCTGCAAGCCGCCACCAGCGACATCGCGACGACGATCCCCGGCCACCAGGTCCAGGCCCTCCCGCTCAACTCGCGCAACTTCATCCAGCTCACGCAACTCGCTCCCGGCGTCGCTTTGCCTCCCGGCCAGCTTCTTCCGCGCATCAACGGCGGCCGCCCCCGCACCAACGAGTACCTCTACGACGGCATCTCCGCTCTCCAGCCGGAGCCCGGCCAGGTCGTCTTCTTCCCCATCCTCGACGACATCGCCGAGTTCACCGTCGCCGCCAACAACGTCCCCGCCGAGTTCGGCCGCTTCAACGGCGGTGTCGTCAACGTCGCCACCCGCTCCGGTTCGGCAGACTTCCACGGCAGCGTCTACGACTACTTCCGCCACGAAGCCCTCAACGCCCGCAACTTCTTCGCCCGCACAGGCGCAAAGCCGGAGTATCGTCGCAACCTCTACGGCGCCACGCTCGGCGGTCCTGTTCTCAAGGAAAAGCTCTTCTTCTTCGCCGACTATCAGGGGCTGAAGCAGCGTATCGGCGTCCCCCGCGTCTCCACCGTGCCCACAGAGGCCATGCGCTCCGGCAACTTCTCCGGCGTGGCGAAGATTTACAACCCCTGCTCCACCGTCGTCAGCCTCGCGGGCGTGGTCACGCGCACCGAGTTCACCAACGACACCATCACCGCCGGGCAATGCGCCTTCGACGCCCGCGCGCTCCAGATTCTCAACCTCTACCCGCACCCGCAGAGCACCGCCACCGCCTCCAACTACACCTTCGTCAACAATGACGACGACCACCAGAACCAGTTTGACGTTCGCCTCGACGGCAACTTCAGCGCAAAGGACCGCGGCTTCGTCCGCTACAGCTACTTCGCCGACGCCGAAAAGCCTGCCGACTTCATCCCGCTCTACGGCGGCCTCATCAGCTCCTCCGCTGCTGTCGTCGGCACCGGCAACGTCACCGGCGTGACCAACGTCCTCGGCCAGCAACTCGTCCTCAACGAGACCCACACCTTCACCTCGTCGCTGCTCAACGACTTCCGCCTCGGCTACACCCGCCGCGGCAACTCTGCCCTCGGCGCGCAGTTGAGCGGCAGCGCCAGCTCCGTGCTCGGCATTCCCAACATCCCCGCCAACTCGGCCTACGCGAACACCATGCCGCAGTTCACTTTCACCGGCTACCAGCAGCTTGGCTCGGCCTCCAGCGCCTCGGGCCGCTACCAGACCGCCGTCGGCGAACTCGTCGACACCGTCGTTTGGGCCAGGGGCCCGCACACCTTCAAGTTTGGTGCCGACCTTCGTCGCTACGAACTCAACGCCTTCGCTCCGCCCAACCCGACCGGCAGCTTCCAGTTCACGACCACCGGCACCAACACCACCAGCGGCACCGGCGCAACCACCGGCGGCAACGCCTTCGCCAGCTTCCTCCTCGGCCAGGTCGACACCTTCAACATCGACCTGCAGCAGCGCACCATCCGTCCCCGCGACTATATCCACGAGTTCTTCGCGCAGGACGACTGGCGCATCTCCCCCTCGCTTACCGTCAACGTCGGCGCACGCTGGACACTGCACATGCCCTCCACCGAAACCCATAATCAGGGCGCCGTCTTCAACCTCGCCACGCAGCAGCTTGACTACCTCGGCGTCAACGGTTTCTCGCGCTCTGCCCGTGAGCTGCACTGGGCCAACGTGGCTCCGCGCATAGGGTTTGCCTACTCGCCCAACGCTCGCTCCGTCGTTCGAGGCGGTTACGGCATCACCTTCATCGACCAGAGCGGCATCACCACCCCTTTCACCACGCCGCAGTACCCGTTCATCCAGAACGTGCAGCAGAAGACCACCGACAGCTACGTCTCGGCCTTCGCGCTCGCCAGCGGCCCCAGCGCGATTACACCCATCTCCGCGACGCCCGACGCCGGTCTCGGCCAGAGCGTCTACACCGCAAACCGCAAGATGGGCTCCGGCTACTCGCAGCAGTGGAACCTGGCCGTGCAGCAGGCTTTCACCCCGAACCTCTCGTTTGAGATCGCCTACATCGGCTCGCACATCGTGCATCTCGGTATCCCTGACCAGAACCTCAATCAGCTCACCGACGCACAGATCGCCAGCGGCCTCGCCGGTGGCACCGCCGCAACCAATCTCACCGGTCAGGTCACCAATCCGTACTTCAACGTGCTTCCACGTTCCAGTCAGCTTGGCGCTTCAGCGAAGATCGCGCACGCGCAACTCCTCAAGCCCTACCCCGAGTTCCAGAACATCGCGATCTATCGCAACAACACCGGTTCTTCGGTCTACAACGGCCTCAGCACCAAGCTGGAGCAGCGCACCAGCCACGGCCTGACCTTCCTGCTTGCCTACACCTGGTCGAAGCTCATGGACCCCGCATCCAGCGTCTTCTCCTCCACCGTGCTCAGCTCTCCGAACACCTCTTCGCTCATCATGGCCGACACCTACCGCCCGTGGCTTGAGCGCGATCTCTCCAACGGCGACATGACCAACGTCCTCTCCGTCAGCGCCGTCTACGAGCTCACGAAGTTCAAGGGCCACGGCGTCTTCACCCCCATCCTTGGCGGCTGGACGGTCAACGGCATCCTCACCATGCAGAGCGGAATGCCGGTCGCGGTAACGAACAACACCAACAACAACGCCTTTGCTGGCATCCCGCTGCAACGCCCGAACCTCATCGGCAGCCCTGTCCTGCCCTCTGACCAGCGCAACTATCTGCACTGGTTCAACACCGCAGCCTTTCAGGCCGCACCGCAGTTCACCTTCGGCAACGCCCGCCGCAACCCCGTCCGCGGTCCGGCCTATCGCGACCTCGACCTCTCGCTCGCCAAACACACCCAGCTAGGCGACAAGACAGACCTCGAGTTCCGCGCCGAGGTCTTCGACATCACCAACACCCCGGCCCTGGGCTCTCCCAACGGCTCAGTTGGAGCAGCAGCCTTCGGCCAGATCACCTCAACGGTCACCGACCCACGCGTCGTGCAGTTCGCCCTACGCCTGCGCCGCTAACCCCGTATCCGATTTGCCATCCCGAGCCAAGCGAGGGATCTGCATGTCGCCCGCTGCGCCACCCATACCCGCGAGCCACTACATCCCTTCGCGAACTTCGCGCCCAAACTTTGCGCCCTTAGCGTTAATCCGTTGCTGTTGCTGTTGCTGTTGGAGTAGAGGTGGGCTTCAGCCCACCGTCCCACCACGGCCACAAAGGGGGCTTTAGCCCCGGCCCAGCCACGAAAAGCGGGCGACAGCTTTCGCCATCGCCCGCTTTCTAAACCCTAAACCCTACGCCCTACACCCTCTTCTACCCCTGCAACTCTTCCAGCAACGCCGTCAACTCTACCGGCAACTCTGCTCGCAGTTCCATCTCTTCCCCTGTCTGCGGATGCACGAAATCCAACTCCGCCGCATGAAGAAAATGCCGCTCCGGCTCAATCACCGGCAGGGAAGGGTTCGCCGGCTTCAGCGCGTGAGGAGCGCCATACGTCGGGTCGCCCACGACCGGATGCCCCAGCGCCTGCAGGTGGACACGGATCTGGTGCGTCCGTCCCGTTTCGATGTGCAGTTCGACAAACGTGAACTTTCCGTACTCGCTCTCGAAACGTTTCAAAACGCGATAATTCGTTCGCGCCGTGCGTCCTCCGGGACGCTTCGTGGTCATGCGAATTCGACGATGCAAATCGCGTGAAATCGGCAAATCGACAGTGCCAGCGTCCTCGCGGAGGTGTCCATGCGCCAGCGCGAGATACACCTTCCGCAGGTCGCGCGTCGCGAACATTTCGCTCAACTTGCGGTGCGTTGAATCGTTTTTTGCGACCACGATCAACCCGCTCGTCTCCTTGTCCAGACGATGCACAATTCCCGGCCGCACCGGGTCCCCCGAGTTCGCCAGGGCCTGCTCGCCAAAGTGATACAGCAGGGCATTTACCAGCGTTCCGCGATTGTGCTCCACCGAGCCCGAACCCGCATGAACAGTCATCGCGGCAGGCTTATCGATCACCGCCAGATCATCGTCTTCAAAGACCACGCGCAGCGGAATATTCTCCGGCTCCGCCCGCAACGGCTCAAGCTGAGGCTCCCCTTCAATCTCGATCTGCTCGCCGCCCTTGAGCTTCGTCTTGGCCTTTGCGATCACGCCATCCATCTGCACCTGGCCGTTTTCGATCAGCAACTGCACCCGCCCGCGCGACACATCCGGCAGCGCCTTTGCCAGATAGGCATCGAGGCGCATTCCTTCGGCCACGGCCGGGGCCTTCAGCGAGCGCACGCCGTCTTCTGCTTCTAGTTCGTCGAGCACGGGAATGGCTTCGCGATCGCTCTCCAACAGCTTCAGCCCCTCGTAGCGGCGCCCGTCTTCTGACTGAATCTCGTTGCGCGTACCGATCGGGTTGGTGATGATCAGGTACGGGTTCGACGGATCGACCGGGGCCTTTGCGGCCTCCATCATCTCGTCTACGTCGTAGTAGTCTTCGCCTGCGCCTGCATCGTCTTCCGCGACCATGTCGGCGAAAGGATTCTCTTCCGCCCGGCGGACCTTTTCGTCCTCCACCTGCGTGCGGACTTTACGGTACTCGGCTTTTACTGATTTGCGACGCTTGCCCTTCGGCAGCATGTTCTTACTTGGCATGGTCGAACTCCTGATATCTCTGGTGGCCGGGCAAACGCCCGTTGGCGGAAGGGTTCGTGCGCGCGGTCCAGAACCACAGCGCGACCCCCACCAGCGCTCCAGTCAGCGCGAAAAACTGCCCCGGGTCGAGCGGCAGTGTTAACTCCTGTGATGCTGGCTGACGGAAAAAGCCAAGCAGAAAACTTCCCGTACTCCCGAGCAACAACCCCAGCGCGGCCACGGATCCTGCGTGCGAGCGGGGCAGCTTCAGGCGCCCCCAAAGCAGCCCTAACAGCAGCAAAGCGCCTGCAGCGGCATAGAGTTGCACCGGATGCGTATGGCCCAGCATCGTGTCGCCTGTTGCCACAATGCCCCAGGGTAGGGTGGTTGGCATTCCGCCCTCCGTGCCTTCGAAGAAGTGTCCCACGCTCAAGAATGCACAGCCCAAAGCCACGCACGGGGCCCACGCATCGAGTGCGCGAAGCAGCGGAACACGCTTCCAGCGCAGCCAGAGCAGCGTTGCGGCCGCTGTCAGCAGCAGTCCGCTATAGGTGATGGAAGGCAGTTGCAGTACCAACATAGGTACCGCACGAAAGATGTCCAGATGTCCCAGGACCAGCAGGAGGCGGGAGATCACAAACGCTGCCGCGACGGCAAAGACGCCCGCATCCCACAAGCGATTGCGGTCCACCCCGGCCAGTGGAGCAGAGCGTTGGGAGCCCGCCAGCCCGGCGATCAAGCCTGCCGTGGCAAAGAGAGCAAAGAGGGGGAAACGCAGCGGGCCAAAGCCGATGGTTCCTGGAAGTTCGGTCTGTAGGTGGGGTGCAAACATCGTAAGCCTTCTCTTGAGGATAGCTGCTCCGGCTGAAGCATCGGCAAGAGCGAACGGACGCGTCGTGAACTTAGATAAAAGTGAGGTGAATTAGTGCGGATTTATTCGGTTTCTAATTCGGACTAATTTGGACGGAATTTACGTCACCGTTTTGCGGTAGCAAAATGGGAGAACAAGGTTCATAGCCGCATAAAACCTGTACCTCTACGCACACCGCGAGACTGCGCGTTCGCAGAGAATACATTCAAGGTTTTATGACGGCGCGAGTATCGCACTGCAGTGACGCCGATCACTCAAAGCGGCGTTTTGTGACTGCTATACTCAAGTTCTCAAAAGCATGTTTTTCTTGGGTCGGTAAGAGTTCTGTACGGCCCAACCCTTTTGATTCAGGTTTTCGAAGAGGAAGCAGGAACGCACTCATGGCGCAAGTTTTTGACCGCAGTTCGAACGCACTGGCTCGCGCGAGCCTGGTGTTGACGGGCTTGATCGTCATCGCGCTCGGTGTGGCACTCGACCAGTTGCAGCGCTCCCCCTGGGTGACGCGTCAAGGTCAGAGGGCCGACCAGCCCGTCCCGTTCAGCCACAAGCACCACGTAGAGGGGCTTGGGCTCCAGTGTCAGTACTGCCACACGTCGGTAGAGAAGAGCTCCTATGCGGGCATTCCTCCGACGAAGACGTGCATGAACTGCCACTCGGAGATTTGGACAAACGCCGAGCTCCTTGAGCCGGTTCGTCATAGCTGGGCAACCGGCGAGTCGATCAAGTGGATTCGCGTCCACGATCTTCCGGACTATGTTTACTTCAACCACGAAATCCACGTGAACAAGGGCATCGGCTGCGCAAGCTGCCACGGCCGAGTGGATGAAATGCCGTTGATGTACGAAGAGAACACGCTCCAGATGGAGTGGTGCTTGAACTGCCACCGTAACCCGGCCAAGAACCTTCGCCCCACCAGCGAGATCTACAACATGGCGTGGGCTGGTCCTTCGAGCTCCAATCCAGTTTGGTGCACCACGACCGGCAAGGCGGGTCCCACGGCTGGCGCAGTCAACTGCGTGACCAACGACCCGGCGGTTGGTAAAAACCCCGAGATCGCGATGCTGCAGAAGACGGCAGGTTCTCCGATCATTGGCGGAAACACCAATCCCATCCCTGAGACTGGTGTTGGCGAGACCTTCTCCGATGCACCGCAGCTCGCGCTGCCGGCCAGCTATCAGAAGTTCACCAACCAGATTGACCTTGGCCACTACCTGATGGACAAGTACCACATCCGCACAGCGAACGAGCTTTCGAGCTGCGAGGTGTGCCACCGATGAGCGACGGAATGAACAAAGCTACAGTGGTAACGCACATTACGCCAGCCAACAAGATGACGCTCGCGGAAGTGCGCGCCAAGCTTGACGGACAGCGCGGCAAGCGCTTCTGGAAGAACCTGGATGAGTTGGCGGATACGCCGGAGTTTCAGGAGCTGATGCAGGAAGAGTTCCCGCGCCAGGCAGGCGCTGGGGAGTGGGTAGACTCTGTCTCCCGCCGCGGCTTCCTGAAGGTGATGGGTGCGAGCTTCGCGCTCGCTGGTCTCGCCGGTTGCACCAAGCAGCCCGACGAGCAGATCTTCCCCTACATCAAGCAGCCGGAAGACCTCGTCCTCGGCAAGCCGATGTACTTTGCCAGCGCGCACCCCTTCCCAACCGGTGCAGTTCCGGTCCTGGTGAAGTCGGATGCGTTCCGTCCCATCAAGCTCGACGGTAACCCCGAGCACCCGATGTCGAAGGGCAAGACCGATGCGTACACGCAGGCCTCGCTGCTCGACATGTACGATCCTGACCGTTCGCGTGAAGTAAAGTTCCGCGGCGCCAGCTCGTCGTGGGGCGCTTTCCAGGAAGAGTTTGCCAAGGCTGTCGCGGCAACTTCCGGCGGACAGGGCGTTTACTTCCTGACCGAGACGTTTACCTCGCCGACGCTGGCAGCTCAGTGGAAGCAGGTATCGGCGAAGTACCCGAACGCCAAGCTTGCGGTCTATGACCCGGCTATCGGTGACTCGACGTTTGCTCTCGACGCGCAGTACAAGCTCGAAGCAGCCGATGTGATCCTCTCGCTCGACGCTGACTTCCTCGGCGGTATCGCGTTCCCTGGCTTCCTTCCTCTCTCCGCAGCATGGGCTGAAAAGCACCGCTACGAAGAAGGCAAGGGCATGAACCGCACCTACGTCGTCGAAACGATGCCGACGGTGACCGGTTTCAAGGCAGACCATCGTATCGCTCTCAAGCCGTCGGATGTGGATGTTCTCGCCTCCGCTCTGGCTGGTGGCGCTGCTCCCTCGGACGCCGAGTCGCAGAAGTTTGTGGCTGCTGTTCTTGCCGACCTGAAGAAGGCTGGTTCGAAGGCTGTTGTGATCGCTGGTCCTCAGTCCAGCGCGGTCTGCCAGGCTGCAGCGAAGACGCTGAACCAGCAGATTGGTGCTGTCGGCACCACGGTGGTGTACGGCTCCTCGATCTCCGAGGTTCCGGCCGGCACGATCGACCTCAAGACCCTCGTCGCTGACGCGAACGCGGGCAAGGTTCAGTGGCTCGTTGCTATGGGCGTCAACCCCATGTACAACGCTCCGAAGGACCTCGAGTTCGCCACGGCTTTCGACAAAATTCCGAACACGGCTCACCTTGGTTCGCACCTCGATGAAACGGGCTTCTACTCGGTGTGGCACGTCAACCAGGCGCACTTCCTGGAGAGCTGGTCCGATGCCCGTGCCTATGACGGCACGATCAGCATCATTCAGCCGATGATCGCTCCGCTTTACGGCGGTTTGACCACGCACGATATCTTCCAGGTTTTGCTCGATCCGTCGATGTCCGCCTACGACGCAGTCGTCGCTACGGCCAAGACGTACATCAAGGGTGACTTCGCTACCGCATGGAAGAAGTCGCTGCATGATGGCTGGGTCGAGGGAACTGCAGGAACTCAGGTTGGCGTCGTCAAGACGGTTGCAGCTACCAAGCTGCCTGCGGGCGACCTCGAACTCCGCTTCCTCACCGATCCTTCGCTCTATGACGGTCGCTATGCCAATAACGGCTGGCTGCAGGAGCTGCCCAAGCAGGTCACGAACCTGAGCTGGGACAACGCTGCGCTGATGTCGCTCTCGACGATGGAAAAGTACGGCGTCGAAGAGAACATGGCGGTGGAACTCGAGTCCAACGGCCGCAAGATTATCGCAGGCGTTCTCATGGTTCCCGGCCACGCGCCGGAGACGATCACTGTGCACCTCGGCTTCGGCCGCCGTGCAGAGGCTGGTCGTGTGGGTGCGGGTGTCGGCTTCGACTCCTACTACCTGCGTACCGACGCTGCGGCTCACTCGGCTGCCGATCTCAAGCTGACCAAGACTGCAGGCATCTACGATCTCTGCGTCACCAAGGTGCACAACATTGAGCACCGCGGCAAGTTCGCACAGCAGGACCTCGAACACAAGCAATTTGACACGCAGGGTACGTTCTCGCTGGCCGGACACGAAGCCAACGAGCGCGGCATCATCCGCTATGCGACGCTTGAAGAGGCAGAGAAGGACGCGACCTACGCGCATCACTCGGTCGCTTCCGGCCTCACGACTGTCGATAAGGTTGGCTACAACCCCGAAGGCGAAGATCCGGAACACTCGGACAGCTTCTTCCCGGATGCGTGGCGCTACGATCGCAAACAGCCGATCGGCAAGGGCTACCAGCTCCAGTACAAGTGGGGCATGTCGATCGACCTCAACTCCTGTGTCGGCTGCAACGCCTGCATCGTGAGCTGCTACGCCGAGAACAACATTCCGGTCGTTGGTCGCGAGCAGGTCAAGGTCGGCCGCAACATGCAGTGGCTGCGTATCGATACCTACTTCGAAGGCGACCTGCACGCTCCCAAGGCGTTCATGCAGCCGATGACCTGCCAGCACTGCGAAAACGCAGGTTGCGAACAGGTCTGCCCGGTAGGCGCTACGGTGCACACGCCGGAAGGCATCAACACGATGGTTTATAACCGTTGCGTCGGTACCCGCTACTGCTCGAACAACTGCCCGTACAAGGTTCGCCGTTACAACTGGCTGCTGTTCTCTGACTTCGATACCGAAAGCCTCAAGTTCATGCGCAACCCGGATGTTTCGGTCCGCTCGCGCGGCGTGATGGAAAAGTGCTCCTACTGCATCCAGCGCGTTGAAGCTGTAAAGATCGAAGCCGACAAGGCAAACCGTGCTATCGAAGACGGCGAGATTCTGACAGCCTGCCAGCAGGCCTGCCCGACCGACGCTATCATCTTCGGCAACCTGAACGACCCGAATAGCCGCGTCGCCAAGCGTAAGAGCAGCGAACGCAACTATGCGGTGCTGGCGGATTTGAACTTCCGCCCGCGCACGACCTACACGGCCGGCGTCATCAACCCGAACCCGGAGCTTGCTTAGTATGGCGACCCACGGACCGCTGCACGATCCAGACATGGTCGATCCGCGAACCGGCGAATATGCCGTCGTCGCGCCCGGCCACAACTTCACGAGCGTAACGCAGAAGATCGCGGGCATCGTTCTGACGGCGAACACCCCGATCGCTTGGATCGGCGGCCTGCTCTTTGCCGCTACCATCGCGCTGGGTGTTGTTGCCGGCGTGACGTGGCTGGTGCTCAAGGGTGTCGGCATCTGGGGCATCACGATGCCCGTTGCCTGGGGCTTCGCGATCATCAACTTCGTTTGGTGGATCGGTATCGGCCACGCCGGTACGCTGATCTCGGCGATTCTGCTGCTCTTCAAGCAGACCTGGCGTAACTCGATCAACCGATTCGCGGAAGCGATGACGATCTTCGCCGTATGCTGCGCTGGTATCTACCCGCTGCTGCACGTCGGTCGTCCCTGGCTGGGTTACTGGCTGCTGCCGTATCCGAACACCATGAACATGTGGCCGCAGTTCCGCTCGCCGCTGGCATGGGACGTCTTCGCGGTTTCCACCTACGCGACGATCTCGGTAGTGTTCTGGTACATCGGTATGGTTCCTGACTTTGGCACGCTTCGTGACCGCGCAGTGAACCCGATCGCCAAGTACTTCTACGGCATGCTGTCGCTCGGCTGGCGCGGTTCCACCCGCCACTGGATCCGGTATGAGACGGCTTCGCTGCTGCTCGCTGGCCTGTCGACGCCACTGGTGCTCTCGGTGCACACCACCATCTCCTTCGACTTTGCGGTCGCTGCGATGGCTGGCTGGCACACCACGATCTTCCCGCCCTACTTCGTAGCCGGCGCTGTGTACTCCGGTTTCGCGATGGTGCTCACCCTGGCCATCCCGATCCGCAAGTTCTACCACCTCGAAGACCTCGTCACCGAGCGTCACCTCGACAACATGGCGAAGGTCATGCTGGCGACGGGTTCCATCGTCGCCTACGGCTACGGCATGGAAGTCTTCATGAGCTGGTACTCGGCATCGCACTGGGAGTTCTTCATGATGTGGAACCGTATGTTCGGGCCGATTGGCTGGGCGTACTGGATGCTCATCCTGACGAACATCGCTATCCCGCTGACGACGCTCTGGTCGCGTAAGCTTCGTACCAACGTGCTGTACCTGTTCATTCTCAGCTTCATCGTGAACATCGGTATGTGGTTCGAGCGCTTCGTGATCGTTGTCACCACGCTGTACCGCGACTACCTGCCCTCCAGCTGGGGTACGTACCGCGCGACGAAGTGGGATTACATCCTCTTCATCGGCACATGGGGTATGTTCACGGTTCTGTTCCTGCTCTTTGCCCGCATCGCTCCGATGATCCCGATGTCGGAAATCAAGATGATTCTGCCGCAGACCAAGGTGAATCATGGCGGCACGAACGCAGAGACTGTTGTTGAGGAGACGATCTAGCCATGCCAGTCAAAGAAGGTATCTACGGTATGATCGCCGAGTTCAACACTCCGAGTGAGCTCGTGCATGCTACGGAAATGGCCACCCGCGAAGGCTACAGCCGGATGGAGTGCTACACGCCCTATCCGGTGGAAGAAGCCGCAGAAGCGCTGGGTTTCCACAAGAATCGAGTTCCCTTGATGTGCCTCATCGGCGGCATCATGGGTTTGCTCACCGGCTACGGCCTTGAAGTGTGGCTGAACGTCTGGGCTTATCCGCTCAACATCGCAGGTCGTCCGCTGTTCTCGTGGCCCGCGTTTGTTATCCCGGGGTATGAGTGGACGATTCTCTTCGCGGGGCTTTCGACCGCGTTTGGAATGCTGGCACAGTGCGGTCTTCCGCAGCTGTACCACCCGCTCTTCAACGCTCCGAACTTCCGCAGCGGTGCACTGAACGATAAGTTCTTTCTCTGCCTGGAAGCCTACGATCCGAAGTTTTCTCCAACCGCAACGCGTGAGTTCCTCGAGAGCTTCTCGCCGGTTTCGGTGGTGGAGGTAGATCTGTAATGCAGGCAAGAGGGAAACAGGGAGACGCAATGCAGGTAACCCGCCCAGCAACGGCTCTGGTGGCAATGACCGCGATCCTCGCGCTCGCTGGCTGCCGCCAGGACATGCACGATCAGCCGAAGTTCTTTCCGCAGCGCGGAACGAGCTTCTACGCTGACGGCCGCTCGGCCCGCCCGCAGGTGGAAAACACCGTCGGTCGCGATGAGTTGCACGATTCGTACTTTGCTACCGGTTTGATCGATGGCAAGGAAGGCGACGGCCTGCCGATTCCGCTCACCCCGCAGACGATTGCGCGCGGTCAGGAGCGTTACAACGTGTACTGCACGCCGTGCCACTCGCGTGTTGGTAACGGTGAAGGCATGATCGTTCAGCGTGGCTACCGCCCGGCAGGTGATTTTCACACCGACCGTATGCGGAACGCTCCGCTCGGCCACTTCTTCGCTGTCATGACGAACGGTTACGGCGCAATGCCTGATTACGCCGCACAGGTTTCGGTGCAGGATCGTTGGGCGATTGCAGCCTACATCCGCGCGCTGCAGTTGAGTCAGGATGCCAAGCCTTCGGACGTTCCGGCAGGAGAGCACGTGCAGGATCTGCATGAACTCGCCAAGGAACAGGGGATGCCTCCGGGGTTTGCGGATAGCTGGGAGCTGCCGAAGACTGCGGTGTACGGTACGCCGAACGGTCAAGACAACGGTATTCCGGGGCAGGGAACGGCAAAAGCTGCCCCCGCTGAAGCTACGGCTCCGGCAACGGGCGCAGCAAAGTAAGCTGCCTCCGGTTTTGGGATTGGATTTGAACGCTGAGAAGCTGAAACAGAAAGCGACGACGACGCATGGCTCATGAACTCGGACATCACGAAGCGCAACACCACGGCCCGCGTGCCTTGCCGGCAACGCTGACGGCGCCGCCGGTGGTCGCCGCCTGGCGCACGCGCGCAGCGATCGTTGCTGCGGTCTTTACGCTGGCCTCGCTGGTCTTCCTTGTGCTGCCTGGGCAGCGCATGCACCTCCTCCGCGCCTACCTGGCGGGCTTTATGCTCTGCTTCAACCTGCTTGGCGGCGCAATGGCTTTCCTGATGGTGCAGTACGTCTCCGGCGGTAAGTGGGGCCACATCCTGCGCCGTCCGCTCGAGGCCATGACCCGCACCTGGTGGTTGATCGCGGTCATGATCCTGCCCATCATGTTCTTCATGAAGCACCTGTACCTGTGGGCGATGTACACCACACCTCAGGCCTCGATGAATGCCTGGCACAACGGCTGGATTACGCAGGAAGAGCACCTCGACCTCAACTACCGTCATGTCATGCTGGCACGCACGTCGGCTATCGTGCAGACGGTTATTGTGCTCGGCTTCATGGGCCTCGTAATCTTCCTGCTCAACAAGTGGTCGATTGATCGCGATGCCGACCCCCAGGCTGGTACCCCCGCAAGCTACAAGCGCTGGCGCATCAAGTTCGAAAACCTTTCCGGTCCCTCGATCCTGCTCTACGTCATTCTGATGACGGACTTCGTGATCGTCTGGGTCAAGTCGCTTGATCTGATCTGGGCTTCCTCAGTCTTTGGTCTGCAGTTTCTTGTGGCTCAGGGCTACGCGGTCCTCGCCGTCGCAGTTCTTACGCTGCTCCTGCTTTCGAAGTACGAGCCGATCAAGACGCTCTTCCGCATGACCGAACAGCATGACATCGCCAAGCTGATGTTTGCGTTCACCATGCTGAACATCTACCTCACGTTCGCCGAGTTCCTGATCATCTGGTCGGGCAACATCCCCGACGAGTTGTACTACTACCTGAAGCGCATTCATGGCGGCTGGTGGACGATCTGCACGGCAGATGTCATCCTGCACTGGGTCATCCCGTTCTGCCTGCTGCTAGGTCGCGACATCAAGCGCAATAAGGGCAAGCTGAAGTGGGTTTGCATCATCATGCTCACGGCTCGCCTGGTAGACATTTTCTGGCTGATCTGCCCGTCCTTCAAGGACCAGGCTGAGCACCTTCGTCTGGCCGGTAACCTGGGCATCCTCGCCTACGTCACCGTCCCCGTCGGCATGCTGGCAATCTGGATGACGCTGTACCTCACCAATCTTATGCAGCGCCCTCTGTTGAACTTGAACGATCCGCATACGGAAGAACTGTTGGAGCCGGAACATGCCCACTAAAGGACACGAAGGACACGACGCAGGCAAGCCGGAAGGAGTGGTCGCTCATCCGCAGGACCCTTATGTCCGCGATTCCGACCACCCCGGCTACGAAACTCAGGACGTCAACGTCAGCGGCATTGCAACATTCATCGCCGGCATGGCGGGCTTCATCTTCGTCTTCTTCATCTTCTGCTTCTTCATGGGCAAGGCGATCAACTACGCTCTGCAGAAGCAGGACGGCCCTCGCGACAAGTGGCACCAGTCGCACGGCAACATGGGCGAGACGCCAGCCGGTGAGAAGCGCGAGAACCTGAAGGCAAACGCAACGATGGAGCAGGAACAGCTTGCTACCGTAGCTAAATCCTTCCCTGGTCCCCGTCTTGAAACCGACGACGGCAACCAGGATACGGCTGACCTTCACGCACGTGAGGACCTGCTGCTCGAGAACTACTCGTCGGCAAAGGATCTTCCCGCCGGCGCAGTTCGCATCCCGATTGACCGTGCAATGCAGTTGATCGTGCAGCGTGGATTGCCGAAGGCAGCCAACATGCAGGGCCCGCACAAGCTGATGGTGGGAGAAGATCCCCACACCGTTCAGGCTCCTTTGACCGATGGCTTTGCCCGTACCGGTTACGAGCTGGACACCATCAAGTCTCGCGAGCAGAGGCTTGAGTTTGAGCACGCAGAGAAGTAAACGTAGCAAGCTGTACCACCAGGCAGGAGAGTAAAGATGTTGAGCATGAGCACAATTCGAAAGAGGATCGGTCGACAGCTTGTCGCTGGCCTCGGTGCGCTCATGCTGGCAGCTTTAGTTCTTCCTGCTGCGGCGCAGGTAACGGGATACGCTGATAAGTCCATGGGGGAAAACCGTGGAGACCAGCTTCCGAATATCCTGCAAAAGGTCGCTGTCACGCAGCATCTGAATGGTCAGTTGCCGCTCGATGCCAAGATGGTGGACGATCACGGCAAGGATGTAACGCTTGGTCAGTACTTCGACGGTAAGCACCCGGCGATTGTCACGACGATCTATTACAACTGCCCGATGCTTTGCTCGGAAGAGTTGGATGGTTTGGCTGCAGCGCTTGAGATGGTTCATCTGGTTCCTGGGAAGGACTTCCAGATCGTGGTCGTTTCCATCGACCCGAGTGAAACGCCTCAGACGGCAGCGGCTAAGAAGGCGTTCTACCTCAAGCGGTACGGTCATCCTGAGACGGCAGACGGCTGGCACTTCCTGACAGCACAGAAACCTGCGATCGACGCCATGACCAAGGCAATCGGTTTTGGTTATGTCCGCGTCCCCGGACCGGATGGCCGTCTGACGCAGTTTGCTCATGCAAGCTCTATCGAAATTGCAACGCCGGAAGGCAAGTTGGCCCAGTACTACCTTGGCGTGGAGTACTCGCCCAAGGACATACTGCTCGGGCTGATCGATGCCAGCGGCAACAAGATCGGGTCACCGGTAGCAAACATTTTGACGTACTGCTACCACTATGACCCGTCAATCAACAAGCACTCGCTCATAGTGGCGCGAGTGGTCCAGCTGGGCGGCATGATGACAGTCGCTGGCTTAGGTGGATTCATGTTTGTCATGTTTCGCAGAGACCTGAAACTGGGTCGCGAGCAGGATCAAGATCTACCGGACGATGAAGAAAACAAACGGCGGAATGGATAAGGCGAACGATGGGAATTAGTCCAGTACTTTGGCAATTTTTGGTGAATTGGCTGCACAGCTCAGCGTTATTTCCGACTGAGGCATCCACCATTGCGCCATACACCGACGCGCTCTACTTCTTTCTGATTGGAATGACCATCTTTGGTGTCGTTCTGGTCGGAGCGCTGGTCACTGTCTTCTCGCTCAAGTACCGTCGCGAGAAGCATCCTGTAGCTGTGCAGATTGAAGGCTCCACGTTGCTTGAAGCAACCTGGACCATCATCCCGCTGGCCATCTTCCTCGTCACGTTTGTGTGGGGTGCGCTGCTGTATTTCCGCATCTACAACCCTCCTGCAAACTCGATGAACATCTATGTTGTCGGCAAGCAGTGGATGTGGAAGGCCGAGCACCCGGGCGGGCAGCACGAGATCAACGCGCTGCATATCCCCATCGGCCAGCCCGTACAGCTCACGATGATCTCGCAGGACGTTTTTCACTCGTTCTCGATTCCTGACTTCCGCGTCAAGCGCGAAGTGATCCCGGGCCGTTATACGACGGTTTGGTTCCAGGCTACGCAGACCGGCAAGTTCCACATCTTCTGCACGCAGTACTGCGGAACGCTCCACTCGGGCATGATCGGCGAAGTAACAGCGATGACCCCGGCGGACTACCAGAAGTGGCTCTCTGAGTCGACCTCCGGTATGAGCCTTGCGCAAAATGGTGAGCGTCTCTTCGCTTCGCTTGGTTGCATCCAGTGCCACAGCGGCAACGCAGCTTCGCGCGGTCCGAACCTCGCTGGTGTCTACGGCTCCAAGCTCACACTCACCAACGGCCAACAGGTCACGGTAAACGATGCATACCTGCGTGATGCGATTTTGAATCCGAGCGAGCATGTTACCGCTGGCTTCTCTCCCATCATGCCGACATACCAGGGACAGGTTTCCGAAGACGGTCTGATCGATCTGGTGGAATACATTAAGAACATGCAGTCCAATTACCGGGTTCATCAGACTCTGATGACGTCTGATAGTGATAAGGCTGCCCCGACAACGCCCACCACGGGCACAACGCAGGAACGGTGAAGCCATGAGCGCGACCACAATCGTCTCTTTACCTGATCAAGCTACGGCGCAGATGCCTAAGCGTAGCTATCTAAATAACGAGCATGGACTCCTGAGCTGGCTGCTGACCGCTGATCATAAGCGCATCGGTATGCTGTACCTGCTCTCGATCACGTTCTTCTTCTTCATTGGTGGTGCGTTTGCTGGCCTGATCCGTCTGGAACTGCTGACTCCGCAGCCCGATCTGGTTGCTTCGGACACCTACAATAAGTTCTTCACCATGCACGGCATCGTGATGATCTTCTTGTTCCTGGTTCCGTCGGTTCCGGCGACGCTGGGTAACTTCCTGCTGCCGATCATGATTGGCGCGAAGGATCTTGCGTTCCCGAAGATCAACCTGCTGAGCTGGTACCTGTACATGGCCGGCGGCATCTTCACCCTTGCCAGCCTTGTGCTCGGTGGTGTCGATACCGGTTGGACCTTTACCACGCCGCTCTCGACGCACTACCTGAACACGCACGTGCTCACCACGGCGACGGCGATCTTCATCGCGGGTTTCAGCTCCATCTTCACGGGCCTGAACTTCATCGTGACGATCCACCGTATGCGCGCTCCGGGTATGACCTGGTTCCGTATGCCGCTCTTCTGCTGGTCGCAGTACGCTGCTTCTTTGCTGATGGTGCTTGGTACGCCGGTTCTCGCTATCGCGATCGTGTTGCTCGCACTGGAGCGTCTCTTCGGTATCGGTGTCTTCGACCCTGCAAAGGGCGGCGATCCGCTACTCTTCCAGCATCTCTTCTGGTTCTACTCGCACCCTGCCGTGTACATCATGATTCTCCCCGGCATGGGCGTTATCTCGGAAGTGATCTCGACGTTCACCCGTAAGCGCGTTTTCGGCTACACGGCTGTGGCCTTCTCCTCGGTCGCAATCGCGCTCTTCGGCTTCTTCGTCTGGGCTCACCACATGTTCATCATGGGTGTGTCGAACTACTCGGCGCTGGTCTTCTCCCTGCTGACGATGCTTGTGGCTGTTCCTTCCGCTATCAAGATCTTCAACTGGGCGTTCACCATGCAAAAGGGCTCGATCACCTTCGAGACCCCGATGCTCTACGCGTTCGGTTTCATCGGCCTCTTCACCATCGGTGGTTTGACGGGCATCTTCCTCGGCTCACTCGGCATGGACGTGCATCTCACCGAGACCTACTTCGTTGTGGCCCACTTCCACTTCGTCATGGTCGGCGGTATGTTGATGGCGTTCCTCGCGGGCATCCACTTCTGGTGGCCGAAGCTCACGGGTCGTATGTACCCTGAGTCGCTTTCGAAGCTTGCAGCCGTTGTTACCTTCATCGGTTTCAATCTGACCTTCCTGCCGCAGTTCGTCGTCGGCTACCTCGGTATGCCGCGCCGTTACCACGCGTACCCGGCAGAGTACCAGGTGCTCAACGTCCTCTCGACGGCTGGTGCAACGATCCTCGGCGTAGGCTACATGCTGCCGATCCTGTACCTTGGCTGGTCGTTGAAGTACGGTGCGATCGCTGGAAACAATCCGTGGCAGGCAACTGGCCTCGAGTGGCAGATTCAGTCTCCGCCGCTCACGGAAAACTTCCTTGAAACACCGATCATCACGCACGAAGCGTATGACTACGAGTGGCTGGAAGAGAAAATGAAGCTTGAGAAGCAAGAGGTGACTCACGTTGGCTAACGCGAACTCCATCGCATCGACTGAACCGCTGATGCCCCGCGAACATGCCGTCCACGATGAGCATGATGAGCACCACTCTCTGCCGCAACTCCGTCATCACTTTGAGACGGAGGAGCAGCAGCGTGAGGCGGGCAGCTTCGGTATGTGGCTATTCCTGCTCACCGAAATCATGTTCTTCGGTGGCATGTTCATGGCCTACCTGCTTTACCGCAACTGGTACTACCCGGCGTTTGCGGCTGCTTCCAACCAGCTGAACGTTCCTCTTGGCGCGATTAACACGGCCATCCTCATCACCTCGGGCTTCTTCATGGCTCTTGGCGTGTGGGCTGCTGAAGTTCGCAAGAAGAGCACGCTGGTCCTCATGCTTGTTCTCACCGCCGTCTTCGGTCTCGCCTTTCTGGGCGTGAAGAGCGACGAGTACTACGAGAAGTATGAGAAGCATCACATCCCCGGCAACAGCTTCAACATCTCGGAGTTCGTTAACCCACCGATCAATGCAAAGACCGGTAAGCCGACCGAAGAGCCGTTGATGCCGGATATGGCGCAGAAGACACAGGTGTTCTTCTTCCTGTACTTCGCCATGACCGGAATGCACGCTTTCCATATGATCATCGGCCTGTTCCTGCTGGTATGGCTCATCTGGCGCGCGCAACGCGGTGACTTTACTTCAGGGTACGTTGCCCCGATTGAGAACTTTGGCCTTTACTGGCACTTTGTCGATATCGTCTGGCTCTTCCTGTTCCCGTTGCTGTATCTGATCAACCGACACCCGTTCAAGTAAGCCAGCGGCAATCAAGTTTTCGAGGTCTTTTATGTCTCATTCGATTCACAGCGACGTCCATAGCGAAAAGAACGATCCGCTGAACGTGACCAACCCGGAGCACGCGGAACATCACATCGTCTCGCCGGTCCAGTACATCATGGTCTACGCGACGCTGCTGATCTTCACCTTAATCACAGTGGGTGCTGCCTACATTGACATGGGTGCCTTTAACCCTGTCGTGGCGTTGGCGATCGCCACCTTCAAGATGATCATCGTGCTGCTCTTCTTCATGCATGTGAAGTACTCTTCACGCTTGATCAAGATGACTATCAGCTGCGGTTTTGTGATCTTCCTGGTGCTGATCACCATGACCCTCACGGATTACATGAGCCGTGCCTGGGGCCGCTGGTAAAGTACTCCTTCTAACCTCCACAAACGCCTCGCAGACTCTGCGAGGCGTTTGCTATTTGCATGGAACACTTCACGATCAGGTAAAGTGGAGCGCATGCGCAAACGCCTCATCACCACCGTGTCTGGAGTTCTATTGCTAGGAGTCCTCTTGCTCATGGGTACGCTCCATGCGCAGCGAAAGGGAACCGACACGATGCATCATGCAGCAGGTAGCTTTGAGGCCAAGCTTGTTCCCGCCGATACGCCTGAGATTCCCAAGGCCGCAGGGATTGGCGCGATGACGATCGACAAAACCTGGCACGGCGATTTGGAAGGTACAAGCCAGGGCGAGATGCTTCATGCGGCTGAAGCCACGACGGGCGCGATGGCCTACGTCGCTCTTGAACGTGTCACCGGCAAGCTTGGTGGCAAGAGCGGCAGCTTCCTGTTCTCGCACACAGCGTCCATGCTGAAGAGCAATCCCGCGGCAGCCGAGTTGAGCGTTACAGTCGTCCCGCATAGCGGCACGGGGGAGCTTGCCAATCTCAGTGGTTCGCTGAAGATCATCATCGACGCCAAGGGCGCTCATACCTACGAGTTCGACTATCGCTTCGACAACTAAGAGGAGACTTATGCCGTCCCCAAACCCCCGCGTATCCTTCGCTCCGCTTGCCTCGATCGTTGCAGCCTTCGTTCTCGTCATCGCCGCAGCGATGGTCATCCTGCCTGCCTACCATCGCTATCAGGCACGTCAGGACGAGACCAACATCATCGCGATCAACGAACTGAAGATCCAGCAGACGGCGCAGCTTGTCCAGGTGGAAAAACAAAAGGCCGAGATCCGCGTCGTTGAGGCGCAAGGCATCTCGGAAGCGCAGCGCATCATCAACACCACGCTCACCGATCGCTACCTTCAGCACGAAGCTATCGGTGCGCAGGAGAAGATGGCGAACTCGCCAAACCATACGACGATCTACATTCCGTCCGGGCAGAACGGCATCCCGCTCGTTCGCACCGTCGACGAACAGCCCACCTCGGCCTCGCCTAAGGATTAGCTCGTTCGCTTTATTTGGCTTGCTTCGGTGCCACGTTGCGTTCGATGTGCCGCAGCAGGCCTAGCCATGTCGCCGCCTCATCGCGGTTTTCGCCAAGCTGCTGCACCAAGTGACGAACAACGGTTTCCCGTGCGTTGGCAGGGAAGCGCTGATCGTATCCCGTAGCCTGCATCAGGCTTTGCAGCCGCTCGAAGAGGAGGTCGCGATGTTGCTCGGTTGCGGGCGCGGGAGCGTGCGTTGGCAGCGCGCGTGACTGCTCAAAGCCCTCGCGCGTCAGCTCATACAGGCATACGCCCACAGACTGCCCCAGGTTCATCGAAAGATGTCGAACGCCTTCGGGCTCGAACAAGGGAATGGTCAGAAGTCTCTGGCAGTGGGCAAGCTGTTCGTTGGTCAAGCCTGTCTTCTCTGACCCAAAGAGCAACGCCACTTTCGCCTCTGGATGCTCCAGTGCTTCGACCATCTTCGGGGCGGTGGCCTGCAGCGTCGTCACCTCGCACGCCAGTTCGCGATTGCCCAGAGCGGTCGTGCCCACGATCAGCGTGCAGTCCGCGATGGCTTCGCGGAGATCGCTGAAGCGTCGCGCTTCCTGCATGATGTGTGACGCACCGACAGCCGATTTGGCCTCAAGCTGAGCAGCTTCGAACGGTGGAGCAAACTCGTTCACCACGCGCAGGTCGCTGAAGCCAAAGTCCTGCATTGCGCGCGCGGCCGCGCCGATATTATGCGGATTCCGTGCTCCAACAAGCACGACGATAAAACGCGAACGGGCAGCAGCAGAGAGCATCGTCTTCGATTGTAGGCGTTACTCGTGTGGCCTCGGCGCGAGACGAAAGAGCCGAACGCAAAGTTCTTTGCCCGAGAAAGATTTACTTCGCGGCTGCATGCACAGGCGGTTGAGCCAGCAGCCAATCGCTGACCTTCGCGAGCACCTCGGGAGACATCGTCTCCTCTATTGTGGCGTACTCGGTTGGCGAGCCGCTCTCGGCGTGCTGAAAGAGGTGGTTCAATCCTGGCATCTCCACGGCTTCGACGTGATGGTTCCCACCTGCCTGCAGTGCTGCGCGAATTGCGGCGAGGTTCGGCGCGGCAACTACCTGCGCATCCAGCGAGCCATCGAGTGCGAGCACTGGACACTGCACGCGGCGCAGCGTTGGTGCGGGATCGTAGGCGATGTAGTACAGAAACCACGGCGACGTAAGCTGAGCGATCGCCCCGGCGATCTGCTCGGGCCCGCCTTGTCCGGCCAGCACTGCCTCCAGCGCCGCACGCCTTGCCTCCGCGGTTGCTGGCTTCATGTCGATCGCCAGCATCTTGCGTTCTTTTTCTCCTACGGCATCCACCTGCTCTTTGTTGGCTCCGCCTGATCTGGTGATTGCCTCGACCTGCGTGGAGATCACCTCCGAGCCTTGCAAACCGGGGCCCGCAAGGAGCACGATCGCGTTGATCTCCTGCGGATGCTCTGCCGCAAGTATCGGCGCAATCACGCCACCTTCGCTATGACCGAGCAGCGAGATGTGCGTCGTCTCAATCTCCGGCCGTGAGCGCAGATACGCCAGGGCTGCATCGGCATCGCTGGCAAAGTCCTGCGTCGTGGCGCTCCTGAAGTCGCCGGTGGACTTGCCCGTACCGCGCTTGTCGTAGCGCAGAACCGCGAAGCCTCGTCGGGTCAGCGTATCTGCCAGCAAAGCCATGGGCTTGTGGTGAAAGATCTCTTCATCGCGATGCTGCGGCCCCGAGCCTGCGATCAGAAGTACCGCTGGAAACGGGCCTTTGCCCGGCGGAAGTGTCAGCGTCGCGGCCAGCGTGTCCCCGGCCGTTGCGTTCGTGAAGCTGACATCCTCGGCGCGATAGGGGAAGGGCGGCTTCGGCGTCTGCGGGCGGTTGGGCCCGGTGAGTTCGGCCTTCGTCGCGGGAAGCAGTTTCAGCGACAGATCCTGGCCGCCCTGCGTCAGCGTCCCGTCGATCACGGTGTGCTCGGCGTTGAAACGGCCTGTGTAGCGAATGCCCGGCTTTGGCGCGTCGATGGTGATCTTCTCGCCTTCGAGCGTCGTAGAGGCCGTGGGCAGGCCGGTCGCACCCTGGTCCGGGCTGTCGAAGGTCGTCGTCAGCGCCGACGGCGTTCCGGCGATATGGAAGACGAGATGAATCTGAATTCCTGCTCCAGACAGCACGCCGATCCATACGCCCGTGACGGCGCCTGTAACGGGTGCGCCGCTGGCTTGCGTTGCTGTCGCGGCGGGCGTTTGCGCTGTGGCTGCGGTGAAGGGAACAGCAAGGCTCAACGAAAGGGCAACCGCAGCAATCTTCATACGCTTCAGTGTGCTCCGGTTTGGGCGCGCGGGCAAGCAGGCATCTACACTGGAAGCAGGCAGCATGTCCGACAACTTCGCCCAAACCGTCAAAGCCCAGACCGATATCATCCGCATCGTGGGCGAGTATCTGAAGTTGCGCAAGAGCGGCGCGAACTGGTCCGCGCTCTGCCCCTTTCACAAGGAAAAATCCGGCTCGTTCTACCTCTACCCGCAGACCTCCAGCTTCTACTGCTTCGGTTGCCACGAGCACGGCGACGTCTTTACCTTCGTGATGAAGATGGATAACATCAGCTTCCCGGAGGCTGTTCGCGCTGTCGCTCAGAAGATGGGCATCGCGCTGCCGCAGCGTCAGTTTTCGTCGCCCGAAGAGCAGCGTCAGGCCGGCATCCGCAAGCAGCTTATCGACGCGCACGAAGCCGCAACGCAGTACTTCCAGCAGAACCTGAACTCGCCCGAAGCTTCGCGGGCTCGCGAGTACATGACCTCGCGCGGCATCACGCCCGAGACCGTGCAGCGCTTCCGCATCGGCTATGCGCCGGAGAGCTTCAACGACATGCGCGAACGGCTGAGCAAGTTCTTCTCCGAAGAGGTGATGCGCGAAAGCGGCCTCTTCAGCTGGAAGGAGCAGGAGAACGGCGCGCCTGGCCAGATGTACGCGCGCTTCCGCAAGCGCATTACCTTCCCCATCGCCAACGAGCAGGGCAAGATCATCGCCTTCACCGCCCGCGCTCTCGACTCTGATGAGAAGAGCGGCCCGAAGTACATGAACTCGCCCGAGACGCCGCTCTACACCAAGGGCAACGTCCTCTTCAACCTCGACAAGGCCAAGCAGGCAATCAAGGATCAGGATGCTGCCGTGCTCGTCGAAGGCCAGATGGACGCGATCTCGCTCTTCATGGCGGGCGTGCAGAACGTCATCGCCACCAGCGGTACGGCGTTCACTGAGGCCCAGGTGCGAATGCTCTCGCGCTTCACCAAACGTGTCTGGCTCAACTTCGATCCCGACAACGCTGGGATGAACGCTGCGGAGAAAACGCTCTCCGCACTTGTCGAAGAAGGCTTCGAAACCCGTGTCGTTACGCTCGATGGTGGTCTCGACCCCGATCGCTACGTTCGCGAGCGCGGCGTGCAGGCGTATGCGCAGTCGGTTCGCGATGCCGCGCGCTACGCTGACTTTCTGATCGCACGTGCGCAGCAGCTTTACCCGGTCAAAACGCCAGAGGGCAAAGTGAAAGCGATGAACTTTCTGCTGCCTCACATCAAGCGCATTCCCAACGCGATCACGCGCGTCGACTTTGCAAACAACGCCGCGCAGAAGCTCAGCATCGACTCCGCGCTTATGCAGCAGGAGATTCGACAGGCCGCGCAGCAACGTCTCGAAAGCGTCCGCGCCCCGCAGGTTCGTTTGTCTTCGCTGGAGCGTGTGCTGCTCTGTGCGCTCGTGCTGCCAGACGCGGACTCGGCTCGACAGCTTGCCAGTGAAACCCTCGCGGCCAACCCGGACTGGTACGCCGAGCTTCCCAGCGCGGGCATCATCGATGTGCTCGCCAGCGGCCCGGCCCCGGATAACCCGCTCGAAGCTGCGCCGGACCAGACGTCGCGCGTGTTGCTTGCAACAGCGATGCAGCAGGGCATCGTCGAAAGCGAAGACGGTCGTGAGAGTCTGCACACGCTCGTGCAGAAGTCCTTGCGGGCGTTACAGATCAAACGGCTTGAGCGCCGCGAGCGCGAACTCCGCGTACAGATCGCCGAAGCCAGTCGGCGTGGCGATGACGCGATGCTGATGCAGATGGTGCAGGAAAAGCAGCACGTTTCGCAGGAGTTGCTCCGCATCGAACGCGAAATGACGCGCACGATGTAGCGCCTCCGCGATACCCTTGTGCTCATGATCACGCGTTGGCGTTTTGCAGCACTTTCCCTCCTCACCGTGGCTTCTACCGTTGCCTCTGCGCAGCGGGCTTACACCGATCACGACTACGCGCAGGCTGAGCGCTGGATGAACTACAACGTCCGCTCGCTTGTGCACCACAGCGTCAGTGAGATCACCTACCTGCCCGACGGTCGCGTCTTCTATCGCGACCCCACCGCGGAGGGCTTGCGGTACTACATCGCTGACCCCGCCAATGGCACGAAGGCTCTCGCTTTCGATCACACCAAGCTTGCGGCCGCGATCAATCTGCACACCAAGGTGAAGGTCAGCGCCGACCACCTGAGCCTCAGCGAGTACAAGCCCGAGCCCAACGGCTTTGCGTTTGCGATGCGCGGCCAGACCTTTCACTGCGATACGGCCATCACCGCCTGCCGTGTCGATCCTCCTGCACCGGAGCCGTTTGAAGCTGCGGCCAAAGCTCCATCAACCACCGCTGCGCAGACGAAGGCAAAGCCTGTCGCCATCAAGCCGCCGCTGGCGATGGCCAAAGGCCGCCGCGGTCGCGTGCCTGAGAACATCTCGCCAGATAAAAAGCTGGCGGCGTTTATCCGCGACAACAATCTCTGGGTGCGCACCGTTGCCACCGGCGAAGAACGCCAGCTCACCTTCGACGGTATCGCCGACTTCGGCTACGCCACCGATAACGCAGGTTGGCAGCATTCCAACGCCGCCATCCTTACCTGGTCGGCTGATTCAAAGAAGATTGCCACCTTCCAGCAGGACCAGCGTAAGACCGGCATGATGTATCTCGTCAGCACGACGAACCGCCACCCGCAGCTCGAACAATGGCGCTATCCGCTCGTTGGAGACAAGGACGTCACGCACATCGAGCCGGTTATCCTCGACGTCGCGAGTGGTCAGCTCACGCGCCTCAAGACCGAGCCGCTCGAGCATCGCTCCATGGAGTGCGATGACATCTCCTGCGACGGTGATGGTCGCTGGAGCGACGTCGAGTTCTCGCCCGACGACAAGCACCTCGCCTTCGTCGCCACCTCGCGCGATCACAAGGACGAGTGGGTGAAGGTCGCCGACACCACCACCGGCGACGTGCACGAGGTCTTCCACGAGCACGTTCCCACGTACTACGGCTGGCAGTCGAAGGTCGACTGGAAGTACCTGCCTGACTCCAACGAACTGCTCTGGGTCAGCGAGCGCAGCAACTACGCGCAGATCTACCTCTACAACCTCACCACCGGCAAGCTGAAGAACCAGGTCACCCACGGCGACGGCCCCGTCATCGATATCCCGTTGATCGACGCGAAGCACCGCGTCATCTACTTCCTCGCAGACGGAAAGGTCGCCGGTACGGACCCCTATCTGCGCCAGCTTTATCGCGTGGACTTCGACGGCAAGAACCAGACGCTGCTCACCGACTCCAAGCTCGACCATGCTGTGACCGTTGATCCCAGCGGCGCAACTTTTGTGGACGCCGCTTCGGACGTCACCACGCCGCACGTCTACACGCTGCGCGACAACGCCGGCAAGCAGGTTGCCCTGCTGGCCAGCGAAGACATCTCCGCGCTGAAGGCTGCGGGATGGAAACCTCCGATGCTTTTCAGCGTGAAGGCTCGCGACAACAAGACCGACCTTTGGGGTATCGCGTACCGCCCAACGGACTTCGATCCTGCGAAGAAGTATCCGGTGGTCGACTACATCTACCCCGGCCCGATTGGTAGTTCGTGCAGCGGTGATCACAGCTTCTACAGCGCGATGCATGACTTCGGATCAGTGGCTGAGCTTGGCTTCGCGCTCGTCTGTATTGACGGGCAGGGCAACGCCTTCCGCTCCAAGAGCTTCCACGACGCGCACGCTTCTACCCCCGAAGAGATGGGCGATGACACCATCCCTGATCAGGTCGCAGGCATCAAGGAGCTCGCTCATCGTTACCCGTGGATCGACATCGATCGCGTCGGCATCTGGGGCCACTCCGGCGGCGGCAATGCCACCGTTTCGGCGATGTTCCATGCCCCTGAGTTCTTCAAGGTTGGCTGGGCCGAGAGCGGCAACCATGACAACCGCGAGTACGAAGACGACTGGGACGAGCGCTGGGCGGGTCTCGAAGTCATCGACAGCAACGGCCATAGTAACTACGACGTCCACGCTAATCAGATCTACGCCGACAAGCTGCAGGGCAAGCTGATGCTCGTGCACGGAACGATGGACGACAACGTGCCGCCGTCCAACACGTTACTCGTCGTGGACGCACTGATGAAGGCCAACAAGGACTTCGACATGCTCATGGTTCCCAACGCGCACCACGCCTACGGAGAGATGACGCAGTACATCATGCGACGTCGCTGGGATTACTTCGTGAAGAACCTCGCAGGCGGCATTCCTCCGAAGGACTACAAGCCGAAGAGCTACGACGACGTCATTCGCATTCTCTACGCCGACCGCTAAACCGAACGCACGAACGACGAAGGCGTGGCCACAAGCCACGCCTTCGTCGTTCGTTGAGTTCTCTGCGTCTAAGCGTGCCGTCGTTCATGCATTCATCGAAGCTCCCAAATCCCTCTGCGCTCTCTGCCTTCCCGCTGTTGCCTTCGTCTTTGCCCATTGGAGTAGAGGTGGGCTTTAGCCCACCGTTCTGTCCTCTCCACGAAAGGGCTTTATCCCCGGCCTGCTTTGCGGCCACGAAAACATCGCCCGCACATCTTCTGCAGAAACACCCTGCTCCCGCAGAGCCCGCAGGCTCAACGCATCATGCCTCTTTGCCAGCCTTACTCCATCCGCATCGCGCATTAGCTCGGTATGAAAGTAGTCAAGCGTCGCCAGCCCCAACGCTCTCTGCAGCAGCATCTGCCGCGCCGTCGACTTCAGCAGATCGCGCCCACGCACGACCTCCGTGATCCCCTGAAACGCATCGTCGACAACACAAGCCAGTTGATAGCTTGGCAACCCATCCTTGCGCCACACCAGGAAGTCGCCGAAGTCCGCCTCGGGTACGCACCCGGCCACAAACACCTGCGCCCCGCAGTGCCCATCGACAAACGTCACGCTCTCACCATCGGGCACGCGAAAACGATAATTTGTCCCTGGCTGCAAGACTCCACCATTCGTGGAACGGCAGCGTCCGGTATACACCGGTTCGTCATCCGTATCTTCATGTGGAGCGGCCACGGCCTGCTGCAAGTCCTTCCGCGAGCAGTAGCAGGGATACGCCCACCCCTTCGCCAGCAGAGCCTCCACCGCCGCGCGATACGCTCCCACACGCTCGCTCTGCACCACTTCGCCATCCCACGCGATGCCCAGCCACGCCAGGTCTTCGCGCATGGCGTCGACGAACTCCGGCTTCGCACGCTGGCTATCGAGGTCTTCATTTCGCAGCCACAGCCGCCCACCGGCAGCTCGCGCACGCTCATAGGCGATCCAGAACGTCCTCGCATGTCCCAGGTGCAGCAGCCCGGTCGGCGACGGTGCAATCCGTCCGCAGTACTCCCTCGCCGCTGCCGCTTCCACGCTCACACCCATGAGCCTAGCGCATTCGCTTGTCCTCTCACAGTCCCGCCACGATACAGTGAAGAGCAACCGCACATTCAGGAGACGCCCCGATGCCAAAGCTCTGGCGAGGCAACCGAGCCTTTCACGCGCACGAAACCGCCCGCATGGACTCTCTTAACGGCTTGCCGCTCGCCAGCTTCAAGAGCCGGGCCATCGCAATCGCCATTGACGTTCTCCTCATTGCTGTCGCTCGACACATCCTTGGCATGGGGAGCCATGAGGTCAGCGAGCAAAATAGGGGCTCGTTCGGCTGGTTTGTTCTCGAAGGAGAAGAGGCCGTTCGCCATCTCATCGAATCGACCATCTACTACGCTGTCGCGCTCAAGGTCGGCAACGGCCAGACCTTCGGTAAATGGATCATGAAGATTCGTGTCGTCTCGCTGACACACCACGGCATGGGCTGGTGGCAATCCATCGAGCGCGCACTGGGCTACGGCGCGTCGCTGCTTGAAGGAGGCTTCGGTTTCCTGCAGTACTACATCAATCCCAACCGCATGTGCGTTCACGATCGCATTGCGGAAACCATCGTCATCGACCTGCGCGCGTCGCGTGCAGAACCAGCCCTCAAGCCCGACCTCGAAGCTGAATCCGCACTGGAAGTTGATCCCATCGCAGGCTAATCAGCAGCCACGCTGCAAGGCGCAGGAGTGATTGTTTTTGCGCGGTAAAGGGGCCCTAGGGCCCTTTTACCGTGCACGAAAGCAGGGCCTCAGCTCGGCCTAACGGGCTTTCAAATTCGTATCCAGAAATACCACCAGGGCCTCGAAGTTCGCCGCACGATAGCGGCTCTTCTTCCAGTAGTTGTGTCCACCGCCTCGCGCCACAAACGTCGTCACCTGGTTGCCGTTCTTCTGCATCAGCTCAATGAACGTCGTCGCCTGCGAGTAGGGGATCTGGTGATCGCTGTCGCCATGCCCCACAAAGAACGGAACTTCGTGATCGCCAACATGGTTGTCCGGGGAAGCATCGTCGCACACCTTGCCGATGTGTTCGCAGTCACCGCCCATATATCGCTTCAGCAGCCAGGCCTTCGGATGTAGATCGTACCCTCCGTTCAGCACGACTGCCGCCTGTACCGGTACATCATCATGCGTAATCCGCATCGGCGGATCGGCTGGCCCTGTGGGCTCCAGCGCAGTCAGAGCCACGATCTCCGCCCCGGCCGAAGAGCCAAGCACCGCCACACGATCCGGGTCCAGGTGGTACATGATCGAACGCAGCCGAACAAAGCGCACCGCCTCGCGCGTCTCTATCCACGACTGCGGAAACGAGTGCCGGTGCTTGTCATAGTTGATCGCAAACGAAGCATACCCACGCTCTGCCAGTTGCTGCGCAATCCGCTTCATCTCGTGCTTGGAACCTGTCCGCCACGAGCCACCGTGCACCAGCACGACCACCGGAAAGCCCTGGGCCCCGGCGCCCGCCGTGGGGAGACACAGATCGCCCTCATAGGCCCCGGTACGGTCCACGGTATACGCCATCGTCCGCTCGGTGAAGCGCGGAGTTTTAGCATGGGCCACCCCGGCACCAGCCAGAGCAGAAGCAACAAACAAACAAGCAAGACGAGTTACAGCGCAGCGAGAAATCACAGAAAATTGGATGAACAAAACATCTTGTAGGTTACATGTAATCGACGCCGTACTCGACCGGGATCTGTGTAAACGCGATTCGCGTCGGTGCGGCCTCTCTCGCAGGCAACATTCCGGCAAAGTGCAGCGTCGTATGGCCGTACTTTTTATTCAGCTTGTCCATCGTGGCTGCAAGTTCTGTGCGATTTCCGGGCTCTTCGAACAAGGCTGTCTGCATCTCGTCGTTGCGCAGCAGGTTTCTCATCGTTACGCCTATAAAAAACGGTTTCTGCTGATCCAGCCCTTGCGGCCTCTGCGCCCATATCCCGCGCAGGACCTCCAGCAGCGACAACGTGTCCTGGCATGGACGAAACTTCGCCTCCATGCCCCAGGCCGTCTGCGTAATGCCGCTGGTGTGCTTCTTGACCTTGCCGCTCGCGCGCTCCTGCTGCTCACGCGTCAGCGAGTACTTGATCGTTACCGCCAGCGTCGTCGTGTGGAAGTGCTCCATGCGCAGCCGCATCGCGGCTTTGTGCAGCAGCTTGTGCGCGACAGCCCATGCGCCTTCCTGCGTGCGATGCTCCGGCCCCAGCACATGCGAGTGCCCCAGAGATTTCTGCACATCGCTCGATACCGGGGCTCCATCGTCGCCCGTGTCATGGCCGCGCAGCCAGTGGTAGATGCGGGCACCCCACACAGAATCCCAAAGCTGATACATGCCGTGCACATCCAGCGCCAGCAACTGCGGCATCGTGCGAATACCCTTCGCGTTTAGCCGCGCCTCCGTACGCGCTCCCACCCCGGGCAGGTCGCGTAGCTCCAGGTGAGCAATCGCCCTCGGTAGCTGCGACGGCAGCAGCCCAATCAGCCCATCCGGCTTCTGCATATCGCTGGCAATCTTCGCGAGATAACGGTTTGGCGCCATGCCAATCGAGCACCGCAGCGTCGAGCCCACGTCATCTTTGATCGCCTGTTTGATCGCCAGCGCAATCCTGCGCGCGTTCGCCGGCTCCCGCTCCCGCCCGATCAACTGGCACGCCACTTCATCGATCGAAGGCACATGCGCCACCGGGCAGATGCGCTCCACGGCCTCGGCCACCTTGTGCGAGATCTTCGCGTACTCCGTATGCGAGCCGTTCACCAGGATGATGTCCGGGATCTTCGCCCTGGCCTCGGCGACCTTCGTGCCCGTCTTCACGCCCACGGCTTTGCACTCATAGCTCGCTGCGATCAGCGTCCCCGTATCGGCCATCGTGCCCACCACGGCCGTAGGCTTACCGCGATACTCCGGATGCAACTCCTGCTCGACCGACGCAAAAAAGCTGTTCAGGTCGACGTGCAGGAAGCCGAAGTAATCTTCCGTCATCGCGGGTTGGAGCTTCACTTCGGACACCGGCGAGACTATCCTCTCGCTCTATTATATTCGCCTGATATTCGCTTTACGGTGAATCGATATACACAAAAATGCCCCGCCGTAAGTGGCGAGGCATTTTCTGTCGACTGTTCCAGCTAGTCTTCCACCTTCAGCGTGTACGTCAGCGTTGTTTTGCTGTTGAACATGCTGATGCTGTGCGTTTTCGAGCGTTTGCCGTTCAACTCCGCCCACACGTCGTAGTCCGAAGACATCGAAAGCTGGGTGAAGTGGAACTCGCCCTGATCGTTCGTCAGGTAGCTCTTCACCGAAAGCGTCTTCGTGTCCTTGATGTAGACCACGGCGTTGTCAATCGGCTTGCCGCTCTTGTCCTCCACCGTTCCGGTCACCGTTCGCACCGTGGGCTCTTTTTTGCCTTGGGCGAACGCTGCTGACGGCGAGACAGCAGCGGCTACGATGCCGCCGACTCCGAACAAAGCAACAAGCGCCAGCGTGCCGGAGCACGCTGCACGCCGAGCTGCTTTACTCGTCGTCGTCATCATCGTCATCATCATCGTCGCGGAGGTCTTCGTCATCGTCGTCCTCTTCGTCGTACTCGTCGTCACCAGCCGGAGCAAGCTCCAGCGGGTCGGTTGAAACTACTTCCAAGTCTGTTCCGCATTCGTCGCAGGTGAGGGTCTGACCCTCTTCTACTTCTTCTGCATCGATATCTAACGGGTTGTCGCACTCTGGGCATGCTACTGACATAAACCCTTGTCCTCCTGAGAAAGTTTTGGCCCACCCTTGTAGCATGGACTCAAGGTGCGGCGCTCCTTCCTCTGTTCTAACGAGGCTCGCCGGACTCGTCAACTTGGGACGCAGGAAGTGTGTCGTTGGTTTCGCGATTTCACACAAATCTTGTACCAATTTTTGTCGCGGACCGCGACAGTTTGCCCCGTATGTGGTGCAGACTCATGTTCGCAAGCAAGGGAGTTTTCGCTGATGGCGCGCTCATCCATTCCGTTCGCTCTGCCGCCGTTTCGCGGACTCACGCGACGTATTGTTCTGCTGGTACTTGGTTTCTGGTTGCTCGTTTTTCTCATTTCTCTGCGCAACTCCGAAGCCGCGAACCTGCTGACGTTGAAGTTTTCAATGCGCCCGGACGAGACGCTTGGGCGGCAGATCTGGCAGCCGTTTACCTACTCGCTGGTCTACCTCCACAGTGAGTTTCTTTCCGTTCTCTTTGGTGTCTTGTCTTTCTGGTTCTTTGCCTCGGAGCTCGAAAGCGAACGCGGCTCGCGGTGGCTGGGTGAGTTTCTCGGCATCGCCGCGGTCATCGGCGGCCTGCTCGCCGCGCTCCTCACCCGGTTTGTTTTTTTCCCGCTCACTGGAATGGTTCCCACGGACTACATCTGGGGGCTTGGGCCGCTGAACATCGCCATCATCCTCGCCTACGCGCGCTTCTACCCAGACCGCGAACTGGTCTTTAACTTCCTGCTTCGGCTCAAAGCGAAGTACCTCGCCGCTATCTATGTGCTCATCTACATGGCGAGTTCGCTCACCACGGGCCATCGCTTTGACGCTCTGGTGGCGGTCTGCGTCTCCGTTTTGCGGATTCGCTTACATCCGCTTCGCTCCTCGCAAAGGCATGCGTTCTCTCTTCTCGGAGCGTTGGTACGGTCTCCGCAACGCCTTCTACCGCAACAAGCGGCGCCGCGCGGCCAAGAAGTTCACCGTCTACATGAAGAAGCAGGGCAAGGATGTGAACCTCGACGCCAGCGGCCGCTACGTTTCGCTCGAAGACGAGCAGCGCGACCCGAATGATCCTCGCTGGCGGAACTGAGCGGGCGAAAGTCTCACCCATCTCTCCTGGAGATGGGTATCCCGGAAATATCCGGAGCATCGCCAGCTTTCGCAAGCGAGTCTAACCCTGCAGGAGATATCTCGTATGCAGAAGCGCTCGCTCGGTAAGAGCAACCTCGAAATCGTACCGTTGGTTCTCGGTGGCAACGTCTTTGGCTGGACCGCCGATGAGGCGACCTCGTTCCGCATCCTCGACGCCTTCGTCGACGCAGGCTTTGACGCCGTCGACACCGCCAACATGTACTCTGCCTGGGTTCCCGGCCACAAGGGCGGCGAGTCTGAAGCCGTCATCGGTAGGTGGTTCGCGAAGAGCGGCAAGCGCGACAAAGTCGTCCTCTTCACCAAGGTAGGCAACCCCATGGGCGACGGCTCCAAGGGGCTGAAGAAGGCTTACATCCTGCAGCAGGTCGAAGACTCGCTCCAGCGCCTCCAGACCGACTACATCGACCTCTACCAGTCGCACATGGACGACGACACCACGCCCTTCGAAGAGACTCTCGAGGCGTACCAGACGCTCATTCAGCAGGGCAAGGTAAAGGCCATCGGCGCTTCGAACTACAAGGGCGCGCGCCTCGCCGAGGCGATCGAGCTCGCGCAGCAGAAGGCCCTTCCCACCTACGTCTCGCTGCAGCCCGAGTACAACCTCTACGACCGCGCAGCCTATGAGGCTGACCTTGCTCCAGTCGTCGAAAAGTACGGCCTCGCGGTCATTCCGTACTGGCCTCTGGCCTCCGGCTTCCTGACGGGCAAGTACAAGACGAAGGAAGACGCTGCAGGCGCAAAGCGCGCCGGCATGGTGGGCAAGTACTTCGATGATCGCGGCCTGAAGATCCTGAAGGCCCTCGCTGAGGTGGCCGAAGAGTCCGGTGCGGAGCAGGCCACGGTTACGCTCGCGTGGCTGCTCGCCCAACCCACCATCACGGCCCCGATCGCCAGCGTCAGCAAGCCCGAGCAACTCGACGCTCTCCTCGCCTCCGTCTCGCTCAAGCTCACGGACGCACAGGTGAAGAAGCTCACCGACGCCAGCGCGTACTAAGCTGCCACAGGCAGTTATCACCGTCAAAAGTGAAGGGCATGGTTCGTAACCATGCCCTTCGCTTTTGAACTCCGTTTCTACATTCTCTCCAGCGGCACTGGATCAAGCCGTTCCGCTATCGGCACCCAACCAAAGAACGCCGTCATACCCGACACTGCGATCACCACGGCGATCATCGCGACGCACCCCGGCCAACCTGCATGTCGCCAGGCCACGCCCGGCAGCATGCCTCCGACCGTCCCACCCACGTAGTAAATGCAGATGTACAAACCTGTCGCTGAAACGCGTCCACCCGCAGGTGCGGCGTCGCGGATAAAGCTGTTCGCACACGTCTGCGCGATGAACACGCAGGAGCTCGCCATTGCCAGCCCCGCCGCCACCAGCACCAGCGAGTGCGACAGCGTCGTGAGGATGCCCACCACGCCGACAGACGTCGCAATCAACATGCCGATGCGCAGCCCGATCCGCACCAGGTAGCGCCCCATCACCAGCGTCGCCACCAGCCCGATCAGGTACACCGCAAACAGGTCGCTCAGCTTCTCTGTTGAGAGCAGGAAAGGCTTCTCGGACAGATAGAACGTCACGAAGTTGAACGTCGAAACCAGCGTAAATAACATGCAGAATCCGATGAGGAACGTCGCCAACAATCGCGGGTTCTTCATGTGCCCCAGCAGCGGAGCCAGCACGGAACTCTTCTTCTGCTCATGCTGATGTCGAGGCTTCGGCAGCAGCCATGCGGTCAATCCCGCTCCCACAAATCCACCCACCGCCAGCACTGCAAATACCTCATGCCAGCCCATCCGCGCGGCAATAAAGCCGCCGAGGAATCGCCCGAGGAAGCCGCCAAACACCGTCCCGGCCACATAGCTGCTCATCACCCTCGGCACGTCCAGCGGAGGAAACTCATCGGTGATATACGCAATCGTCAGAATGAAGATTCCGGGCGTCGAAAGCCCCTGCAGCATTCGGCACACCGCCAGCGTATGCAGCGACTGCGCAAAGCTCGTCAGCAACGTTAGAACTGCCAGCGCGACCATCGAAATCACAATCGCTTTCTTGCGCGGCAACCGCTCGCCAAACAGCGCCAGCAGGAACGACGAAATCGCCACACCAATCGTCGCCGCGCTCACCGTCACGCCCACCTGCGTCTCGGTTACGGAGAAGACGTGCGCCAGCATCGGCAGCATCGGCTGCGTGCAGTACAGGTTCAAAAACGCCACAGAGCCGCACAGGAAAACCGCGAGCAGCTTCGCCGTGCTGGCTTGTTGAGGAGAACGTTGCAATCGACTGTCCGCGTCGGTGGAAGGTGTTGTTGCCAGGAAACCCATGATCTTTATTAGATGGTACGCGGAGTGCCCTGACTCATAGCTTCTCCGCATGAACGCCGACGGCCCCGTCGATGCTTCGACGGGGCCGTTGGGGATTGCGCAGGCAAATTACAGAAACAATAGCGTTACGCAGCCGGTGTCGGCGATGCTTTCTCCGAATCCAGCACCACGCCGATCGCGTGAACGACAGACGTCACACGAATCGCCGCATTCACCAGCTCTTCGGTCACACCCTTGCTGCGCAGCACGGCTTCATGCGAAGCCACGCACTTGCCGCACGCGTTCACGGCAGAAACCGCCAGGCACCACAGCTCGAAGTCGTTGTGGTCCACGTTGTGGCCACGCAGAGCGTTCATGCGCAGACGCGCAGGCAGCGTCGCATACTTCTCGTTCTCGGTCAGGTGGTGGAAGCGGTAGTAGACATTGTTCATGCCCATAATCGCCGCCGCAGCCTTCACCGCGTCGATCACGTTCGGTTCCAGCAGCTTGCTCGCTTCTTCAATCGTCGCAGCGGTCAGCTCGGCCGAACGCGTCGCAATGGCAGAGGCAACCACCGTCCCCCAAAGCTGCTGCGGCGTCAGCTCTGTGTTCTGCTTCACAAGAGAAGAAAAGTTCAGCTTCAGGTCCTTGGCATAGCCAGGAAGACCTGCAATCAATTCATCCAGAGACATTCCAAAATCCTTTCGTTCCGCTTCGAGTGGGTCACACCCAAAGGTGCAAGAAAAGGTGGCCGCCGCTCGCTGCGTGGCCACCTTCCCTCAGCTTTCTTTCATTAGACAGCGAGCGTCGACTCGCCCTTCTGCCAGTTGCACGGGCAGAGCTCATCGGTCTGCAGCGCATCCAGCACGCGCAGCACTTCCTGCGGGTTGCGGCCCACCGAGCCAGCCGTCACGTACACGAACTGGATCTCGTTGTTCGGGTCGACGAGGAACGTCGCACGCTGTGCCACGCCGTCTGCGCCGAGGATGCCAAGCTGACCAACGAGGTCGCGCTTGATGTCCGAGAGCATCGGGAAGGGGAGTTCCTTCAGGTCGTCGTGGTTGTTGCGCCATGCGAGGTGAACGAACTCGGAGTCGATCGAGCCGCCGAGAATCTGGCAATCACGGTCGAGGAAGTCCTGGTTCAGCTTGCCGAAGCCAGCGATCTCCGTCGGGCAGACGAACGTGAAGTCCTTCGGCCAGAAGAAGTACAGCTTCCACTTACCGGCGTACGACTCGTTCGTGATCGTCTCGAAGGCCTTGCTGTTGTCGCGGCTTACGGTTGCAGTCAAAGAGAATTCAGGAAAGCTTTCGCCAATTTGCAGCATGGGGTGTATCTCCTTCTGGTTTTTAGGTAACAGGTTCACTGCATGATCCGAAGCAGGGGCCGCGGACCGGAGAGTTGCAAGATGAAGTTGTCGCGCTGTCTTTCTGCGCTCTAGTTCACCGGACCCTTTGCCTGGCACTGCCTGCAAAGTCCGATGACGTCCACGGAGTACCGTTCCACCAGGAATCCTCCGGGAAGCTTTGTTCGTGTCGGCAGAAGCCCAAGCTCCTGCTCCTCGATGTCGGAGATGCTTTTGCACTCCGAGCAAACCATGTGATGGTGTGGCCGCGCGTTCAACTCAACCCGCCGCGTGCCGTGGTGCAGACTCACTTCGCGAAAGATGCCGCAATCTACAAACAGGTGAATGTTCTTGTAGACGGTCGCGAGCGAGATGCTGGGCACCGTCTGGCGCACGATCTCGTAGACTTCTTCCGGCGAAGGATGCCCATGCATCTTCTGCATCACCTCAAACAACACCTGCCGCTGATGCGTCACAGGGATGCCGTGTTCCTGGCAAAGCTCGCGAAATGTGTCTTGAGAGATCACTTGCTAAAAGCTATTAGATGATAAGAATTATCATCCGTCAAGCAGGTCTGTCCTCTGCCTGATGACGCGTCAACCGGAGACTCTACGCTTTCCTGATCTACGTACTCTTGCAGAATCGCAGCTTCTTACAGAATCGCAGCCTTTTACAGGATTGCAGACGAGTCGGAGTAGAGGTGGCCTCTAGGCCACCGTCAGGGAAGCCGATTTCAGGGGCTTTAGCCCCGGCAGCAGGCGCCACCCCTAAAACGGCGTCTCCACCCTGGGCTTCATTCGTCCGTACACCCAGGCCACGCTCTGCCACACGCCATCGATCAGCAACGCCAGGGCTCCGCCAATCGCCGTATTCATCAGTCGAATATGCGCTGCCTGCGTTTCAGAAAAGCCACCGAAGCGGAAGAGGAACACGATGTACAGCGTCATGCAGAGCGAGAACAGCGCATAGTTCACCGCCTGCAGCGCATAGCAGCCCAGGCACGCGAGCATGATCATCGCCGCCAGCAGAGCCACGGGCCAATGATGGACACTATGCGCCAGGAGCAACGCAATCGTTGCGCCGGCAATCGTTCCCGCGACACGCGCAATCGAGCGCGAAAGCGTGCCTGTCCACTGCTGTCGCAGGCAAAGCAGCGCGGTCATCGGAATCCAGTAGCCGTTGCGCAGGTGGTAGTGCCGATAGACCGCTGTCGTCAGCACAATCGTCGTCAGCAGCCGGGTCGAGTACTCCAGCGTGCTCGATCCCCAGCTCATGTGATGATGCAGCCGCTGGCAGTAGTCCTTGGCCCGCGTGACCACAATCGCCTTCGCTGGAGCTTCCTGCCTGCGCAGCTTCGGTAAGCGAACCGCCGCGTGGACACACCACTGCAGCGTCCCGCCCAGCAGCATCGCCGCTGCGCGTCCTGCCGCCTGATGTGGTCCGTTCGGGAAGTAGGTTGCAATCACGAGGTAGACTCCCGCCTGCAGGCCCATCCATCCCGCGCTCGCGCCCAGACCCGACAGCAACCCGTAGTTCAACCCGGCCACCGCAACGACGACGAGCACCACCGGCGTCCACTGCGCGGCAAGCGAACCGGCAAACGTAGCTGTCGTTAGCGCGAGCGTGGCCAGAGCCATGCTGATCAGCGGAGACTCCAGCATGGGATGAAATACTGCAAAGCCTGCGGTGAACGCTCCACCCGCCGCGATCGCTCCAGCCGCTTCATGCCCGGTCAACCGCCCGACAATCAGGCAGCAGCCAATCGCCAGCATCGCCAGCAGCCCTTCATCCACAGTCCGCTGCTCCCACGGAGTAGGCAGCGTGTCGGCGGAGATCGTTTCAAACTCAAACATGAATACAGATCGTTAGATGCAAGAGATACTAGCTCACGGCAGAGTACGTTCTCTGCCCCGTCTGTACTGTCATTCCGAGCGCAGTGAGGGATCTGCTTGCCGCCCACCGCGGCAAAAATCACGCTCAGCCTCATCGATCGTGGACTTCGCTCTCAAACTTCGCGCACGTCGCGTTAGGGCTTTTGCCACCCTTCTACGCAGAAGCCGGGGCTTTCACCCCGGCTTTCCAGCTAACCCCGCAGCTTCGCCACCAACTCCGCGCGAGCCACCTTCACCTGCGCGCCGTCCACAAACGTCTTCACCGTGAACGCATCGCTCGCCACTTCGTCTTCGCCTACCAGCACAATCGCCCGCGCCAGCTTGTCGGCGACGTCGAAGCTCTTGCGCAGCTTGAAGCCGCCATCGCCCACGTCGACGCTCAACCCGGCCGCGCGCAGATCATGCGCCAGCTTCAGCGCCGCCGCATTCTGTTCCTTGCCCAGCGGAGCCACATAGGCATCCAGCTTCGGCTCAGCAAGCGTCGTGCCCGCTGCCGCAGCATCGGCCTCAGCCTGCGCCTGCAGCGTCAGAATCAAGCGGTCTTCGCCAATCGCAAACCCGATACCCGGCGCACGAGGCCCGCCCAGCATCTCGCTCAACCCGTCATAGCGTCCACCGCCCAGCAGCGCATTCTGCGTGCCCAGTCCGGTCGTCACGGTGAACTCAAACGTCGTTCGCGTGTAGTAGTCCAACCCGCGAACCAGCCGGGGATTGATCGTGTACGCCACGCCGCAGGCGTCCAGCGCGGCCTTCACCTGCTCAAAGTGCTCGCGCGACTCGTCGCCAAGATAGTCTGCGATCTTTGGCAGAGCGTTGATGATCTCCTGGTCGTTCTCGTCCTTCGAGTCCAGCACGCGCAGCGGATTCAGATCCGCACGCCGCTGATTGTCCTCGCACAGCAGGTGCTTCACCGGCTGCAACGCCTCACGCAGCGCCGCGTTGTAGCGAGCGCGATCATCGGAGTTGCCCACCGAGTTCAGCTCAAGCTTCCAGCCGCGAATTCCCAGCTCATCGAGCATCGTCGACAGCATCTCGAGAATCTCCGCATCGCGCAGAGGCGACTCCGCCCCCGAGCTCTGCGGCCCGATCACCTCAGCGCCAATCTGCCAGAACTGCCGATAGCGCCCACGCTGCGGACGCTCCCGTCGAAACTGCGGACCGATGTAATAAAGCTTTTGCAGCGCACCGGTCTCGCCCAGCTTGTGCTCGATATACGCGCGCACGACACCAGCGGTATTCTCTGGCCGCAGCGTCAGCATCTGGGCCTTTTCGCTGGCCGCCCGAGCGCGGTCTTCCCACGTAAACATCTCTTTGGAGACGATGTCGGTCTCCTCGCCCACACCGCGAGCGAAGAGTTCGGTGGTTTCGAGCACCGGCGTACGAATCTCGCCAAAGCCATAGCGCGCAAACACGGCGCGCGCGGTCATTTCCACGCGGTTCCACAGCGGAGTCTGATCAGGAAGAAGGTCGCGGGTCCCACGGACCGCTTTCAAAGTTACATTGCTTGCCATCGTTCCCAAGTTTATCAACCACTGACTGGTCTTTGCTTTCGCAGGAAGCAGGAAGCAGGAAGCAGGAAGCAGGAAGCAGGAAGCAGGAAGCAGGAAGCAGGAAGCAGGAAGCAGGAAGCAGGGCTGGGATCGCAGCAGGGGATCGGGTGGGGGCTGTAGGCGGAGGACCGCGGAGGCTCACTCTTCGGCAATGGACTTTGCTACTTGGAGTAGAGGTGGGCTTCAGCCCACCGTCCAACCCAGGCAGAAAAGGGGCTTTAGCCTCGGCCTACTCCGGCACCTTCAGACCGCTCTCATTCACTTCGTCAATCTCTTCCGTCTGCTTGCGCACATCCCAAAGAAATCCCAATCCCATCGCCAACGGAATGACTCCAGCCGCTGCGCCGCAAAGAACATTCCGCACCTGCAGAATCGACGCCAGCGCTATAAAGAAGACGATGACGCCCCCCGCGCTCGCCAGCAACACATACGCCGTCAGCCGCAGGTTGGCCCGGCGACGCATCTGCGTCTGCGCAGGCTTGCCATGGATAATCGCCAGCTCTTCCTCCGTCGGCGGTACCGGCACGCCGCGAGCAATCGCCGCCAGCCGTTCCTGGCTCTGCAACTGACGCTTCCGTACGTCCGACCAGTAACTCGCCACAGACATGCCCAGAATCATCGCGCATCCTGCTACCGGAACAACAAACGGACTATCCACGCTCGTATGCATCATCTCCATCAACATCTCGATCTCTCCTCTTCGGCACGGTGGGCCGGTCATTCTTCGATTACGCTGCGCTTGGACTGCACGCCGAGGCGAAAGTTTCAGTCACCTGGATGAAACTTTCGGCCTCCTCCGCAGTCATAGCGCGTACAGTGTTGCCAACCCGCACACGCGCCTCGCCCATGCCCACGCCGTACACATCGCCGGAAGCCTTCACCATGCTGGTGCGTGAGCATCAGCAGTCTGTCTTTCGCACCCTCACCCGGCTCACCGGCCCCGGGCCGCACGTTGAAGACCTCGCACAGGAGGCCTTCCTCCGGCTCTACCGCGCACTGCCCGAGTTCCGCGGCGACGCAGCCATCAGCACCTACCTCTATCGCATCCTCGTCAACCTCGCGCAGGACGAGTGGAAGCGACGCCGTCGTGAGCGCACCGTCCTCGGCTCCGCTCCCCTCGACGACGAAGACCCCGACGACAATGGCTCGCAGTGGCTCGAAAACCAGCCCGGCGATCACTTCGCCGAGCACGCCCGCACGCCCGAGCAGCAACTCGCCGCCTCCGACCTCCAGCGCATCACCGAAGAAGAGCTCAACCTCCTCTCGCCCACAGAGCGCGCCGTCCTCGTCCTTTACCACCAGGAAGAGCAGACCTACGAAGCCATCTCCACGGCGCTCGCGCTGCCCATCAACACCATCCGCACACACCTCCACCGCGGGCGCAGACGCCTCAGCGACCGCATCCGCGCGCGTCTTGGAGTACCCATTCCCGCGGAGCCCGGAACCGCAATTCCTGCAGCCATAGCCACCGAAGGGAGAGCCTGATGTTTTACGCTAAAGAAGAGATGGAACCGATTCGTCAGGACGACTTCGAAGCCCGCATCGTTGCGGCGCTGGAGCACGCTCCTGCCGCGCCGCCCCCCGCAGAGTTCGCCGCGCACGTTGCTCACCAGCTTCCTGCGCCGCGCCGCCATACGCGCCACCTGCACGTCGGCCGCACGGCCTCGGCTCTGGCAGCCGTCATGCTCCTCGCGCTCATCCTCTGGCTCGCTCCCCGCGCGACGGCCAGCTTTCTGAACCTCGCCTTCGACCTCGAACTTCTGGCGATCACGGTCCTCGCGCTCCTGGCCTGGCTCCTACCCCGCCACTGGCGCGAAGTTTAGCCTCGCACCACTTTGTTCCAACGTCTTCTTGGAGTCGTTCTCCGTTCGACACAGAGTTGATCGAAGCTGTATCAGAGAACTCACGAAGATGGCATCAGGAAACGATTTGTTTTCCCGAACGCAGTGAGGGACATGCAAGTCGCCCGCTGCACCTCGCCGTCCAGCGAGCCACGAAACCCCTTCGCGAACTTCGCGCCGAAACTTTGCGCCCTTAGCGTTCATCCGTTGCTGTTGCTGTTGGAGTAGAGGTGGGCTTCAGCCCACCGTCCCGCGCCGCCACAAAAAGGGGCTTTTGCCCCGGCATCCTCACCACAAAGAGAAAGGGCCGCTCCTAAAAGGAACGGCCCCTATTTGTTGCCTGCTGCAGTTTCGCGAGCGTCACAACAAAAACCTTTACGCCCTACGAAACAAACCTGTTTCCGGCGACAACTCTTCAGATGCGCCTCCCGTAGGTCCCGGTTGCCTCACCTCCGCGAGGCAGCGCCTGCGCACGCCCCGGCATCCAAACCCTTGTCGGTGCTGCTACGAGCGCGCCTCCGTGAAAGGGAATCGATGAACAAGAAAGCGATGTACGCTGCTGCCGCCATCCTCGCCTACTCTGGCATTACGTACGCTCAGGCACCGCCTGCTGCGCCCGCTCCGGGAACCCCCGCTGCTATCTCGCCTTCGCAGCAACCCGCCACTCCCTCCAAAGCAGACCCCACCGCACCCACTGCGGCTCCGACCAAAGACCAGTTAAAGGCGCAGGAGAAGCAAGCCAAGCTCAACGAAAAATCTGCTAAAGCACAGGCGAAGTCGGCCAAGCAGCAGCAAAAGGCGCTCAAGCAGCAGGACAAGGCTCAGGACGCCGCCAAAAAGGCCTCCGAAAACTCCAGCACCCCGCCGCCCCAGCAGTAGAATCCTCCGCCCGAGCACAGCAAATATCTGACAGCAATAAGGGCGGCAGTAGGGTAGGGCTTTAGCCCTGCCGTGCGGGCATATTTCCGAAAAAGTGGCTTCAGCGCGGGGATACGCCTCTAGCCACGCTCCACCCCATCATCCTCGCGATACTCCCGCGAGTACTCCACATAGCCCGCCGCATATTTGCGAATTCCCGCAAGGTCCTCCGCTCCCAGGGTCTTTCGAGCCTTCGCCGGAACTCCCGCCACCAGCGTTCCCGGCGGAACTTCCACGCCCTCCAGCACCAGCGCCCCGGCGGCCACCATCGACCCCGCTCCGATCCGCGCTCCGTTCAGGATCACCGCACCCATCCCCACCAGGACATCGTCTTCCAGCGTGCATCCATGCACCGTGGCGTTGTGCCCAATGGTGCATCGATCGCCCACAATCGTCGGGTGCAGGCCCTTCATGCCATGCAGCACCGCTCCATCCTGCACGTTGGACTCTTCGCCGATCCGGATAAAGTGGACATCGCCTCGTAGCGTCGCATTCGGCCACACGCTCGACCGTGCCCCGATCGTTACTTCACCGATCACTGTCGCTTCGCAATCTACGTAAGCGTCCTCGGCAATTTCCGGTCGCCGACCCCGATGTATCCGTATCATCGAATATTTCCTCTTGAATATTTACCAGGTCAAAACATGGAAATCGGGCAAAAAGCTTGCATTTCAAGGCGGAGCTCATTTTTCCCAAGAAAAACTGTGCAAAACGTCCGTCTTAGCGATATTCTATTAGCTGTAGCCAAGCAGGCCAGGTTTGGAGGTGTTTACTCTGGCAGAAGTACGAGTTCAGGAAGGCGAGCCCCTTGAGAATGCACTGCGTCGTTTCAAGCGCAAAGTGCAGACGGAAGACATTATCAAGGAAGTGAAGCGTCATTCCTTTTATCTGAAGCCGGGCGAAAAGAAGCGTGTAAAAGAAGCGCTCGCCCGTAAGCGGAACCGTAAGAAGGTTCGCAAAGAGCAGGACTAATGTAGGCGTGGCAGAGGAGAGACTTCGGTCCCTCCTCTGTCGCGCAGACTCTCCCCGCAACACCTTTGGTAGAACCGTATTTGAGTCTCGTCTGACGAGCCTTACGGAGCTGCCCTGTACGTTCTCAAGTTCTCGGGCCCGCACCTAACGCAAAAAGGTTGGCACAAGTCCCGCACAGGCCTCTGGCTGGCGGTTGTCCCATCCCGATCCCGCACGATGGGAGAAGGCGCTATGGAATTCGTCGACAGAATCCTGAAATGTTCAGATTGCGGCAACGACTTCGTCTTTACAGCAGGCGAACAGATTTTTTTCTACGATAAGCAGTTCAAGAACGACCCCAAACGTTGCAAGCTCTGCAAGGCGAAACGTGCCGGCATGGGCCGCAGCAACTCGAGTGGTGTCGCTGCACTGCCGCTTTCGCGCACGGAAACCCGCACAGAATGCTCTGCCTGCGGCCTCGAAACCACCGTGCCCTTCAAGCCCACGCAGGGTCGCCCTGTCCTTTGTCGATCCTGTTTCCAGTTAAAGCGTGTCCCCTCTGCGGTAGCGTCTGTGATCGCGATGGACTCTGCCGAAGCGCAGATTGAAGCCCAGACCGAGGCTCTTGTGCAGGAGTTTGCCGCGCAGGTCGCATCTTCGAATGACCCTGTCACCGGCCTTCCGCTGACACTCTCTTCGGAGCAGGACTCCGCTCCGCTCGAACTGGTCGCCGCCGAACTCCCCCAGGCCTAGCCCCTTTGCCTGAACCGTTTCAGGTTCAGGCAATTTTCCTCGCGCAGCAGCTACGCCCCAGCCTCTCTCCAATTTGTCATCCCGAGCGCAGCGAGGGGAGCAGTTTGTCGTGCATCAGCCATACGCCACCAGCGCGTCAAGACTCCTTCGCGAACTTCGCGCCAGAACTTTGCGAACTTAGCGTTAGGCCGTTTCCATTGCCTTTGCTGCCGTCGTTGCCTTTGGAGTAGAGGTGGGCTTTAGCCCACCGTCCCGTACCGCCACGAAAGGGGCTTTAGCCCCGGCGCTCTTCGCCGAAACTCACACCGCGCCCTTCTCCGGTTTGTCATTCCTAACGCCGCGAGCGGCCTGCTTGTCGCCCACGAGGCCACGGACATTCGCCAGGCGTATCTGCCTCCAGCTCTCGCAGCCCACCCGCAGTACTACATACTCACGGCGCGCTTCTTCTGCATCCACCGCCCGGCGATCAGCAGCACCACCATCAACCCGGTGCACAGCCCAAACACACCGCGAATGCTGATGTGGACGGTCAGAATTCCGCTCAGAATCAGCCCCGCAATCTGCGCCGAGAAGATTGCCGACATCATCGTAGAGCCCACGCGCCCCATCATCTCGTGCGGAGTTTCCTGCGCAATCAGCGTCTGCGACGGCACAATGACCGCTGCCGCTGCAATGCCGATAATCACCAGCGCCAGCAGCGCCACCGGTAGCATCGGAATCGCTGCCAGCAGCAACGTTCCCAGGGCAATGCCCGCCAATCCGCAGTAGACCATCGTCGTCTTGCGTGCGTTCTTGGCCTTGCTGTTCAGCACGTTCACGCCGAGCAACATTCCCAGCCCGATCATCGCGCTCGTCAGGCCGAAGATCAGGCGCGACGCATGCAGCGTATCGCGCACATAGATCGCGATCAGCGGGCCAAAGCATCCCAGCACAAACATCGCCGCCGCCAGCGCCATGATGACGAACGAAATGCCCGCATGGTGCACGATGAAGCCCGCACCCTCTTTCATGTCGAGCACGATCTTCCGTACGCCCGTCGGCCCGTTCACCACGACAGCCGAGCCGTCCGCCTTGCTCTCCTCTGCCACCACGGCAGACTTTGCCGGAACGGACAACGCGAGCGTCGCGATCAGGCAGCCCGAAGCCAGAAAGCTCGCCGAATCCACCCAGTAGCAGCACTTCGCCCCGGCCCACGCCACCAGCGACGCCGCAATCGGTCCGCCGATGATGCGCATGATGAACATCACCTGCTGCAGCAGCGCCTGGGCCGAGGGCATTCCATGCCGCGGCACAGCCGTGCGAATCGCCACACCTTGTGCGGGCGAGAAGAAGCTCGACACCACGCTGATCGCGGCCAGCACAATATAGAAGCCCCATGCGCTATGGACGAGCAGCAGGCAGAGCACGAGTCCCGCACGCAGAAAGTCGCTCGCCACCAGCGTCGGCTTCACCGGCCAGCGGTCCACAAACACGCCGCTCAAAATGCCCAGCACCGCAATCGGGCCGAGGTACGCGATCTGGATGCCGGTCACCTGCTGCGCGGTGGCGTGCAGGTTGAAGGTCATCACCGTAATCACGGCAAAGAGCGCGAGAAAGTCTCCAAACGTCGACACAATCTGCGCATACCAAAGCCGCCGCATCACCGGAATGCGCAGCACCTCGCCCATGCTCATCGGCTCGGGGACAGGGGAGGGAATCGGAATAGCTTCGGTCGCCGGAGTCTCTGCGTTTGCGGTCATAGGGGTTCAGGTTTCAAGACGTTTCTGCGCGCAGAATATTGCATCCATACACACGGTTTGTGCGATTCTTACACACGCGGGGTGAACCTATGCGAACAAACATCGACATTGACGACAAGCTCATGCAGAAGGCCATGAAGGCCAGCAAGCTCGAAGTAAAGACCAAAAAGGCTGTCGTGGAAGAAGCCTTGGAGCTCTATGTGCAGATCAATGCACAAGCGACCATCCGTGGTCTGCGTGGCAAGGTCGAGTTCGACCCCACCTATGACCACAAAGCCCTTCGAGGAGGAGAGTCAAAAACTCAGCCTCGCTCTCGGGCTCGCGCTGCATGACCCTCGTCGATACCAGCGTGTGGATCGATTATCTTCGCAACCGTTCGACGCCTGCAACGCAGTGGTTGGACTCGAACCTTGAGCGGCAGCGCATCGGCCTCACAGACCTAGTATTTCGCGAGGTTCTTCAGGGGGAGCGTACCCTCGACGGCATGAGCACGCTGGCAGAAGCTTTCAACGGTTTTGAGGTGCTCACGACCGGGGGGCGAGAGCTCTCGCTCGCCTCTGCAAAGAACTACATCACACTGCGCAACCGGGGTATTACGGTCCGCAGTACTATCGACTGCCTGCTGGCAACGCACTGCATCCGCGAAGGCCATCGCCTTCTGCACAACGACCGCGACTTCGACGCTTTTGAAAAGCACCTCGGCCTTGCGGTGGTTCGCCCCTAGCGGAGCTCTACCGCTCCGCTACTTGCACCACCTTCATCGGGTTTGTCCTCCCGAACGCAGTGAGGATCCTGCATGTCGCTGGCCGTGCCGCCTCGGCCCGCGAGCCACTACACCTCTTTGCGAATTTCGCGCCCAAACTTCGCGCCCTTAGCGTTAATCCATTGCCGTTGCCGTTGGAGTAGAGGTGGGCTTCAGCCCACCGTCCCACCGCCCCACAAAGAAGGGGCTTTAGCCCCGGCCTCGCACCAACAAAAAGCAGAAGGCCCCACAAGGGGCCTTCTGCTTCCGTACCTGTCATTAAAAATCAGTCGACCAACTCAACCAGCAAGACCTGCTCGTCGCCATCAATCTCGCGCAGCTTCACTTCGATAATCTCGCGGCGGCTCGTGGGGATAATGCGTCCGATGAACTTCGCTTCGATCGGCAGCTCGCGATGTCCGCGGTCGATCAGCACCAGCAACTGCACGCTCTTCGGTCGGCCGTGATCAAACAGCGCGTCCAGCGCCGCGCGAATCGTGCGACCCGTGTACAGCACATCATCCATCAGGATGATGTCTCGGCCCGTCACATCAAAGCCAATCTCGGCCTGCTCGACCACCGGACGCACATCGCGCGTCGAAAGATCGTCGCGATAGAAGCTGATGTCCAGCGTGCCTACATCCACCGGCTGCTTTTCGATGTTCGTGATCAGCTTGCCCAGGCGCTCTGCCAGCGGCACGCCGCGGCGCTTGATGCCCACCAGGCCAACGTTCGCGGAGCCATTGTTGCGCTCCACAATCTCGTGGGCCAGGCGCACCAGCGTGCGCTCAATCTCGGAGGCCGACATCAGCCGGCTTTTTTCGCGCAGCTTCGGGTTCTTCGGCTTGACTGCGGTTTCAGACGTCTGCGGAGTGTTCGCTTCGCTCATTGTTCACACAGGATAACAAGCGTCGGCCCGCGAGCGTTCTTTCCTGCCTGCGATTAGCGAACTTTGCGCGAACGTAGCGCCCCGGCAAACGCTCCGCCGACCGCTGAAAACCCGAGATAGCTCAGGCAGAACAGCGCCATCGACGTCAGCAGCAAACCTGCGCGAAACTCCGGCTGATCAAAGGTATGGGCCACGCTCATCACCGTTGCGGCATCCGCGCCCGTCGTGCTCTGCATCATCGCCGCGCGTATCTGCGCAAACATCGCCTCAAGCTGTCCATCGACGCGCCCGGCGTTGTGCCACACATAGCGCTGCAGCAGCATATCCACCGTATTCACCGTGGACATCGCCATCATCACCAGTAGTCCGGTCAATATGCCCAGCCGCGCTCCAAAGCCCGAGCTGAGTACCGTCTGTTTCGATAGCGAGACATAAAAGCCCAGCGCCGCTACCGGAGCGCCAACCGCCCACAGAAACGCCAACAGGCTTACAGCAGGCAGCGGAAGGCTCACAATCGCCAGCACCAGCGCGATGCCAGCGCAGATCGCCGCCGCCTTCACGCCATGCCGCCACGTCCTATCTGCAGCCACAGGAGCACTTGCCGAAGTCGTTGCCGCCACAGAGCCATCTGCCGCCAGAGGAGGAGCTTCCGCCCGCACCGCTTCGCCCTCTTCCAGGGCTGCGCGCTCCGTGGCAATCCGGTCAGCGAGTTCTTCCGAGAGCCGCACCTGCGGCATTCCGCAATGTGAGCAGTAGGTCAGCGATCCGTCTTCATCGCTCTGCACGGCGTACGTGCAGCGTGGGCAAAGGTGTTGCATGCAGTCCTAGGGTACAGGCAGCGGAGCCTCCGCGTCCCGCTTTACTGCTCGTTGCGGTCCTTGTCGCCGTCATGGAAGCTCACCGACCCCGGCAGATCCAGCGCCACCAGGCCAATCTTCGTGCCGCCACTCTTGGCTTCAATCCCCGCAATATGCTGGTGCTGAGGAGACCCCGCCCGCAGCTCGATCTTGCCGTCGCCCGTCTCGATCACATGCACATGGCCTGAGTTCTTCTCGTCGTTGTCCTTGCACGTCAGCCCCTGCTCCGTACGCACCGGTGCGCCGATCGTCGTATCGCCCTGGCACTTGATCACCGCACCATACTTCGACAGATCTTTGCGATAGAAAGCCTCTACCTTGGACGGCACATCTGTCGTTTGATACGCCGCCGCCACCACGCCCAGGTGGAAGTCGCCAAAGTCGAGATTGACGTTGGCGGCCTGCTTGTCCTTGCCATCTTCATGCACCACGCTCGCGCCCGGATACACGGTAAGGCCAAGGTTCTTCGCCACCTTTGCGTCATCGGTCTTCACATGCACAGAGCCGAACGGCGTACCGACATCGACGCTCTCGTTCTTGCCCTCTCCATGCTTGGAGACGTAGCAGCCGGTCAGCGCACTCAGGGATACAGCAGCAAGCAAAGGAAGAACGTAACGAGTCATAGCGAAAAACCTCTCCAGGGAAACTTTGTGAAAGAGCATACGCTGGCCTCCGTCAAAAGGTTCCCTGATTCTCCCACCCTGCTTTTCGTCTCCATTTTCTCGTCCCCACTTTTACCTTCGCTCCAGTCATACCCTCGAGCCACGAACCCCTTTGCGAACTTTGCGCCGAAACTTTGCGTCCTTAGCGTTAATCCGTTGCCGTTGCCGTTGCCGTTGCCGTTGGAGTAGAGGTGGGCTTCAGCCCACCGTCTCGCCGCACCCACGAAAAAGGGGCTTCAGCCCCGGCCCCTGGCCCCTGGCCCCTGGCCCCTGAGCCCTGGCCCCTCGGCCCTCCAAACTCCCACCACCTCAAAAACCACCGTTCATCTCCCTGATAACCAAAGCGCGGCGCAAGACTGTACACTGAACGTCAGCAGTGGCGTTCGCCATGGGCGAACCTGCAGGCGAGGCATCGTCTCCCGCTGCTCCTGTTTCTTGTCTAAAACCCTTAGAAACCGACAGAAGGACTCCAAAGCGCATGAGCGAACTTTCGCAACAGGAACTTGATCAGCTTTCCATCAACACCCTCCGGCTTCTCGCCGTCGACCAGGTACAGAAGGCCAACAGCGGCCATCCCGGCGCGCCCCTCGGCTGCGCCCCCATTGCCTACCTCCTCTTTCATAAGTTCATGAAGTACAACCCGAAGGAGTCGCTCTGGAGCGACCGTGACCGCTTCGTTCTCTCGAACGGCCATGCTTCGGCGCTGCTCTACGGCACGCTCCACCTCGCGGGTTTCAAGGTCTCCATGGACGACCTTAAGCAGTTCCGCCAGTGGGGTTCCATCACCCCCGGCCATCCCGAGTCTCACGAGACCGACGGCGTCGAAGTCACCACTGGCCCCCTCGGCCAGGGCTTCGCTGAAGCCGTTGGCCTCGCCATCGCCGAAAAGCACCAGGGCGCTGTCTACAACAACGACAAGTACAAGATCGTCGACCACTACACCTACGTCCTCTGCGGCGACGGCTGCCTGATGGAAGGCATCTCGCACGAAGCGTCCTCGCTCGCTGGCACCCTCAAGCTCAACAAGCTGATCGTGCTCTACGACGACAACCTCATCTCGCTCGACGGCCCCACCGACCTCTCCTACACCGAAGACGTCACCAAGCGCTTCGAAGCCTACGGCTGGCACGTTGAGTTTGTCGCCGACGGCAACGACCTCGATGCCATCTCCAAGGCCATCGAAGCCGGTAAGTCGCAGAAGGAAAAGCCCACCCTCATTCGCGTCCGCACCGTCATCGGTTACGGCGCACCCAAGGCAGGCACCAAGTCCGTCCACGGTGAGCCCCTCGGTGTCGAAGGCACCAAGGCGGCCAAGACCTTCTTCGGCTTCGACCCCGAACAGAGCTTCGTCGTTCCCGATGCTGCCCTCACCAACTGGCGCAAGGCGGAAGAGAAGGGCGCAAAGGCTGTTGCCGAATGGCACGAGCGTTTTGACGCTTACAAGAAGGACTTCCCCGAACTCGCCGCCCAGTACTCGCGCACCTCGGAAGAGAAGCTTCCCGAAGGCTGGGAAAAGGCTCTGCCGGTCTTCCCGACCGACAAGGGCGTTGCCACCCGTAACGCCGGCCAGGTCGTGCTGAACAAGCTCGGCGCGGTTCTGCCGGAGCTCTTCGGCGGCGCGGCGGATCTCACCTCGTCCACGAAGACCATCTTCAAGGACTCCGAGAACTTCCACGACGACCCCAAGGGCCGCAACGTCTTCTTCGGCGTCCGCGAGTTCGGCATGATGGCTGCGGTCAACGGAATCTCCGCCCACGGCGGTCTCTTCCCCTTCGGCTCCACCTTCTTCACCTTCTCGGACTACTGCCGTTCGGCGCTCCGCATGGGTGCGCTGCAGCACTCGCGTTCGCTCTACATCTTCACTCATGACTCCGTCGGCCTGGGCGAAGACGGCCCCACCCACCAGCCCGTCGAGCACCTCTCCGCTCTCCGTGTCATCCCCGAACTCACCGACTTCCGCCCCGCGGACGCCAACGAGACTTCGGCCGCATGGGGCCTCGCGATGGAGCGTGGCGGACCGGCCTGGATGGCTCTCTCCCGTCAGGACCTCCCGGTCCTCGATGAGAGCAAGTACAAGGTCTTCGCAGGCGTTCGCAAGGGTGCGTACATCCTCGAGAACTACGGCACGGATCTCGTCCTCGTTGCCACCGGTTCGGAAGTTGAAGTCATCCTGAAGGCTGCAACGGAGCTGAAGGCCGCCGGTATCGGCGTCACCGTCGTCTCCATGCCCAGCTTCAAGATCTTCGAAGAGCAGACCGCAGAGTACAAGGACTCGATCTTCCCCAAGACCACGAAGGTGATCTCGGTGGAAGCGGCAGCCACACAGTCCTGGTACAAGTACGTCGGCCGCGACGGCTACGCGATCGGCATCGACCGCTTCGGTGCTTCGGCTCCCGGTCCGCTGGTTCTCGAAAAGCTCGGCATCTCCGTCGCCCACGTTGTGGAAGTGGCGAAGAAGCTCACCGGCAAGTAACCCCTCATCCCTGTACCTGCAAGGATTTAGGGCACAGGGTGTAGCAAGCAAACGCGCTCCGCACCAATGTGCAGCGCAGATTCACAAAGAGCGAGCGGCTTCGGCCGCTCGCTCTTTGTTTTCACCGCCACGTACTTCTGCTGATCTCGACACTGCACCCCGTCACTCATCTCCGGTTTGTCATCCCGAGCGCAGCCGACGGGGGCCTGTGTCGCCAGCCGCGCCACTCAAGCCCGCGAGCCACGAAACCCTTCGCGAACTTCGCGTTAATCCGTTGCCGTCCCGCGCCGCCACAAAGGGGCTTCAGCCCCGGCCGCATCCTGCCCCCGCAAACCCCTACACCCCGCGCCCGAAACCCTATACCCTGTCTCTATGACGCAGGACGAAGCAAAGACACTCGTAGGCAAACGCGCAGCGGCGATGGTCGAAGACGGCATGGCCGTCGGTCTCGGCACCGGAACAACCTCCGTGCAGTTCATCAAGGCTCTCGGCGAACGCGTGCAGCAAGGCCTCAAGATCCGCTGCGTCGCCTCCAGTGAATCCAGCGCCGACCTCGGTCGCTCCCTCGGCATGGACGTCACCACGCTCGAAGATCTCCCCCAGCTCGACCTCTACATCGACGGCGCCGACGAAATCGCCCCCGGCCTCGCGCTCATCAAGGGCGGCGGCGCCGCGCTGCTCCGCGAAAAGATCGTCGCCAGCGCGGCCAAACGCTTCATCGTCGTCGTGGACGAGTCCAAGATCGTCTCCCAGCTCGGGAAATTCCCGCTCCCCATTGAAGTCGTCAAGATGGCCCGCTCGCTCGTCGAACTCAAGCTCCAGGCCATCGGACTCAAGCCCACGCTGCGCATGAAGAAGGACGGCTCCGGCCCTCTCCTCACCGACGAGCAGAACTACATCCTCGACTGCCACGACGTCATGATCACCGACCCCGAAAAGCTCGCCGCCGAGATTCGTTCCATCGTCGGCGTCGTCGAGCACGGCATCTTCCTCGGCATGGCCGAGTACGCCCTCGTTGCAGGCGAAGACGGCGTCCAGGAGTACCACGGCTAACCCGCCTCAGCTTCAGAAGTAGCAGTGGCTTCAGGCCTCAGCCTCACGCAAGAACGCCTCCCGTAAGGGAGGCGTTCTTGCATCCGGCCGAACTAAATCGACTCGTTCAGCACCCGGTTCAACCGTTGCACAAACGCCGCAGGGTCCTTCAACGCGACGCCTTCCAGCAACAGCGCCTGGTCAAACAACAGCCACGCGGCATCCTCCACCTTGCTGTCATCCGCCATCAGCTTACGGATGATCTCGTGGTCAGGGTTCACCTCCAGCGTGGGTTGCATCTCCGGCATGCCGGTCTGTCCCATCGCCTGCATCATCTGCCGCATCCGTGCGCTCGGCTCGTCCTCATCGGACACAATCACCGAAGGGCTGTCCGCCAGTCGCGACGACGCGCGAACGTCCTTCACCGACTCGCCCAGCGCCGCCTTGATCTTCTCCAGCAGCGGCTTCAACTCCTCCGCCTTCTCCGGCGCGGACTCATCCTTCAAGTCCTCCGAAGTTGCCGACTTGTTCACCGCCTTGAAGTCGATCTCGCCATACTTCTCCACCGTCGAGAACACAATCTCGTCGATGTCGTCATCGAGTATCAGCACCTCGATGTCCTTCTTTTTGTAGATCTCCAGCAGCGGCGACTTCCGCAGCATCGCCTCCGACCCGCCGGAGATGTAATAGAGCGCCTTCTGCTCCGCCTGCATCCGCTCCTTCGCCTCAGCCAGCGACGTCAATCCGTCCACCTTCGTCGACTTGAATCGCACCAGGTCCAGCAACGCTTCGCGGTTCGCATAATCGCCATACAGACCTTCCTTCAGCGGACGGTTGTACTGCGTAATGAACTGCGCGTACTTCTCTTTGTCGTTCGTCGCAATCGTCTTCAGCTCGGAGAGAATCTTCTTCACGCTCGCCGTCTTGATGCTCGTCAGCACCTTGTTCTGCTGCAGAATCTCGCGCGACACATTCAGCGGCAGGTCTTCCGAATCGATGATGCCGCGCACAAAGCGCAGGTACTGCGGCAGCAGGTCCTTCGCATCATCCAGGATGAAGACGCGCTTCACATACAGCTTCACGCCGCCCTTGTAATCCGCCTGGTAAAGGTCCAGCGGTGCCTTCGCCGGAACGTAGAACAGCGTCGTGTACTCCAGCGTGCCTTCCGCATGGGTGTGGAACCAGAACAGCGGGTCTTCCCAGTCACCGGTCAGCGACTTGTACAGCTCCTTGTAATCCTCGTCCTTCAGCTCTGACTTCGACCGCCGCCACATCGCGCTCGCCGCGTTCACCTGCTCGGTCGTGCGCGTCTTCACGGACTCTTTCTTCTCTTCGTCCCAATCGCTCTTGTCGTACGTCAGAAAGATCGGGAACGCGATGTGGTTGGAGTACTTCTTCACGATCTCCTGCAGCCGCCATCCGTTGGCATACTGCGCGCCCTCGTCGTTGAAGTGGATCAGCACCGTCGTGCCCGCGTTCTCGCGAGCCTCCGCTCCGCTTACCTCTTCAATCTCGAAGCCCGTCTTGCCATCGCTCGTCCACTTCCAGGTCGTCTCCTCGCCAGCCTTGCGCGAGAACACCTCGACCTGATCGGCGACCATGAACACCGAGTAGAACCCGACGCCAAACTGCCCAATCAGGTTCGAGTCCTTCTTCGCATCGCCCGAAAGCTGCGACAGAAAGTTCTTCGTTCCCGACCGCGCAATCGTACCCAGGTGCGCGACGAGATCTTCCTCGTTCATGCCCACGCCCGTATCGGAAAGCTTGAGCGTCTTGGCGGCTTCATCCAGCTCCAGATCAATACGCGGCGCGGCAATGCCACGCCCCACCATCGCCTTGTACGTCTCATCGGTCAAGCTCAGATGCCGCAGCTTATCCAGCGCATCCGACGAGTTGGACACCAGTTCGCGAAGAAAAATCTCCGGGTGAGAGTACAGCGAATGAACGATCAGCTGAAGCAGCTGCGAGACTTCGGTTTGAAATTCCTGTTTCGACATATCACTGCCTATTATTCCTGAAACCAGCGCCAGACTAAAGCCGTCACACCAACCGAACAGCGCCCGCCCATGAGGCCGCCAACACTAAGAGCTACATAGGAATAACGCAACCCCAGCTAATTAGGACTATAATAGTCGTAATTAGTTCGGAGGTCTCGTTTCAAATGTTTGCCCCTGCTGTTCCGCTTCTCTTTCTCCTTCTCGGAGGCTCCCCTCTTGCTGCTTCTGCTGTTCCCGCTCCTGGCACGCCCCGCGCTCACTTGAGCGGCTTTGTCAGTGATGCCTCTGGTGCTGGCGTTCCCAACGCCGCCATCACCCTTGAAACCCAGGACGGCCAAAACGTCGCCGCCACCGTCTCCGACGCAACCGGCCACTATCGGCTTGAGTTCACCGTCCGCGCCGGAGTTCACTACAGCGAGCGCGTCATCGCAAAGGGCTTCCACACCTCCGTGCAGCAGGACGTTCCGCTTCTCGAAGGCGTAGATCGTGTCAACGACATTCATCTCAGCATCGGCTCCGCCTCGGAGACCGTCACCGTAACCCCTACGGAGTCCAAGGGCAACGGCGAGCTCGGCACCGTCGCGCAGGCAGGCATCCTCGGCACCCTCAGCCTCGACGAGATGCCGTACTCTGCCACCAGCTATACCTCGCAGATCGTCCTCGACCAGCAGGCCCAGACCGTCTCCGACGTCCTCCGCAACGAGGTCGGCATTCAGGAAGGCAACGGCCGCTACTCTGAGAACCAGTACCTCACCCTCCGCGGCTTCACCCTCGAAGTTGGCCAGGCGCTGTACAACGGCATCCCCGGCCTCGTCGACGCGCGCAGCCCGTCGATTGAAAACATCGACCGCTTCGAAATCTTCAAGGGCCCCAGCTCCTTCCTCAACGGGGCCAGTCCCTACGGCGCTCCCGGCGGCACCGTCAACATGGTCACCAAGCGTGCCGGCGAGCAGCCGTACTACCGCTTCGACGGCGGCTACTCCTCAAACAGCGAGAAGGAAGGTCACATCGACCTCGGCCGCCGCTTCTTCGCCAACAACGCTCTCGGCGTCCGCGTCACTCTCGGCGGCCGCGCAGGCAACACGCCCATCGACAACCAGGCAGAGAACGTCGCCGACGGCGCCATCGGCCTCGACTACCGTGGTAAGAAGTGGCACGGCAGCTTCGACCTCAGTGATGAAGCCCGCAGCATGTTGGGCTCGCGCGACGCCATCTACTTTGACTACGTCACAGGCAACGTCCCCCAGGCTCCCAAGCTGACGTAACAACATCTTCGACCACTCTTCGACCTACACGCACCACCAGCTTTCTCTGCTGGCCAAGGGCGACTACAGCCTCACCGACAACGTGCAGATCTTCGGCGCCTATGGCTATGCGCACGGCATCGAGTCCTACACCGGTCCCGGCCTCAGCTACCTCGAAAACGAGCAGGGCGACGCCACCGTCTACAACCTGCCCGACACCTCAGACATGCACACCAGCGTCGGTCGCGTCGGCGCCCACATCACTGCAAAGACCGGCCCCGTCCGCAACGAGATCACCGTCAACGGCGATTATCTGCAGATCCTCGCTGGCTACTTTTACGAGTACGGCGACTCGTACAGCACGAACATCTACCACCCCATCGCGCTCACGCCGCTTGTTCCCAAGGTCGCTGGCCTCAAGAACATCCCCAACACCAACCTCAACCGTCTTTCGAGCGTCGCGATCGCAGACGTTGCCACCGCCTTCAACGGCAAGCTCATCGTCATCGGCGGCGTGCGTGGGCAGTGGGTCGGGGAGAAGGAGTACTTCTCCGAGATCGATCGCGGATCCAACAACACTCCCGTCGGCGTAGCCTGCACGGAAAACTGCAGCTACAACAAGGGCGTCGCCAGCCCGTCCATCGCAGCCATGTACCACCTGCCCAAGGGCTTCTCGGTCTACGGCAACTTCATGCAGGACCTCCAGCAAGGGCCCACCGCTCCCGATGGATCGGCCAACCAGAGCCAGGTCTTCGCTCCCTACGTCGCTAAGCAGGAGGAGGTCGGAGCCAAGTACGAGCACGGCTCGCTGCTCGCCACCGCCGCCCTCTTCCAGATCACCGAACCCAACGGCGTCCTCAACCCCACGACGAACCTCTACGCCGTAAACGGTGACCAGCGCAATCGTGGCCTCGAGCTCGAAGTCTCCGGCAACATCGTGCCCAGCATCCGTGTGAACGGCGGCATCAGCTTCATCGACGCCCGCCAGAGGAACACCGGCGTCACCTTCGAGAACGACTCCAACGACACCGGCGGTACCGACGGCAAGCGCGCCCAGGGCATCCCCGGAACGCAGAGCAACCTCAACGTCGAGTGGACCGTCCCGAAGCTCCGTTCGCTCAACCTCGACGCTCGCGTCGTGGCCTCCAACGGCCAGTGGGGCGATACCGCCGAGCAGCTCCGCATCCCCGCCTGGGCACGCCTCGACATTGGCGGACGCTATCAGATCAAGACGAAGTATCCTATCGATCTTCGTGTGAACATCGACAACGTCACCGGCAACAACTACTACGAGTCCGGCCTGCTCGGTCTTAGCCTCGGCGCTCCTCGCGCCCTGCGCATCTCCTCCGGCATCCACTTCTAAACCCCACAGAGAGCAGAGCACCCAACCGTGAGTTTCTTCCGCGATCTCCTTCACCATCCGCGCAGGCTCTTCCTGCGCCGGATGGTGTTTCAGGTCCATCTCTGGCTGGGCGTTCTGCTCTCGCTCTATCTCGTTCTCATCTCTCTCTCGGGCGCGCTCCTGGTCTACCACGACACGCTCACCCGCCACACGCTGCCCTCCGGCCTCGCGCCGTACCGCCCCGCGCAGACTGCCAGCATCCCCAGCGTGATGGCCTCAGCCCACGCCGCGTTCCCCAACGCCGCGGTCTCCTACCTCAACACCCCGTCACCGCGTCTGCCCGCCTTCCAGCTTGAGCTTCGCGACCGCACCGGCAAGCCCTTCGAGGTCATCGCCGACCCGCAGACCGGCCACGTCTCCCTGCTGCCCCGCAGTTGGGTCAACGTCGTCTATGACTTCCACACCGAACTCCTCCTCGGCTCCGCGCACGGCATGCAGTGGAACGGCGTCGGCGCTGCCGGCCTGCTCGTCCTCACTCTCTCCGGCATCCTGCTCTGGTGGCGAGGCCTTCGCAGCTGGTGGCACGGCCTCCGCATCTCCTTCCGCCACAACTGGCGACGCCTCAACTTCGACCTGCACCACGCCATCGGCTTCTGGACGCTCTTCCTCGTCTCCTGGTGGGCTCTCTCCGGCCTCTACTTCGCCTGGGACAAGCCCGTCACAGCCGCCATCAGCGCGCTCTCTCCACTCGTCGGCATGAAGACCCCGGACGCGATCAAGCCGCCCGCTACTACCCCTCCGGCAACGCTCGCCACGGTGCTCGCGGCCGCCCACTCCGCCGCTCCGCAAGGCCATCTGAGCTACCTCGTCAACCCCGGCCTCACACCCGACGATGACGTCTACGCCTACATGAACCTCCGCTCCCCCGAGGACTTCGGCCACGCCGACATCGTTCGCCTCGACGCCCGCACCGGCACCGTCCTCAGCACCTGGCACTACGGCCAGAACCACACACTCGGCGACTGGCTCCTCTGGGGAATGCAGCCTCTGCACTTCGGCACCTTCTGGGGCACAGGGATACGCGCCCTCTGGTGCGCCTTCGGCATCTCCCTCGCAGCCCTCACCCTCACGGGCCTGCTCATGTACTGGAACCGCTACCTCCGCCACCGCTGGCGCACCCTCTCCACCACTCAGCCCTCAATCCCATGAGCCACGAACGGTAGAGCAGGGCTTCAGCCCTGCCATTAACCCGCAGCCACAAGGCGGCTCTAGCCGCTGAGGCCCACATCCTCAACACCCGTCCACGGCACCACCGCCTCAAGACAAATCTCTTCGCCGCTAACTGGGTGTTCGAACCGCAGAAACTGCGCATGAAGAAAATACCCTCCATCGCCCGGCAACCCCGGCAGCGTCTCAAGAGGCAGCCCCGTCGGGCCATACAGCGGATCGCCCACCAGCGGATAGCCAATCGAAGCCAGATGGATTCTTATCTGATGAGGCCGCCCCGACCCCAGGCTTACCTCAAATGTCGTCGTACTCGCCGTCCGCGCCATCACCTTCGCCAACGACTTCGACGCCTTGCCCCCCGGGCTCGCCGCCCACACCGACCCGATCAGCGGATGCGGCACCAGTCCAATCGGCGTAACGATCTCATACACCTCACGCTCTGCAACCCCCTGGGCCAGCGCGCGATAAATCTTCTGCACCTTCGACGTATTCCAGTTCGCGGTCAGCGTCGCGGCAGCCTGCGCCGTCTTCGCAAAGAGCACAACGCCCGTCGTCGCTCGCCCCAACCGATGCACCGGGTTCGCTTCAGGACTCCGCGCCTGCACCAGGCGCAGCAGCGTGTTCTCCAGAAAGCCACTGCCCGGCAGAGTCGGCAGCCCACCGGGCTTGTCGACAGCCAGCAGATGCGCGTCTTCAAACAGCACCTCAAAGTGCCGCGGAGCCTCCGGCTCTATCCACGGTGGCCGCTTCCACACCAGCACCTGTCCCGCCCGCAGCAACTCACTCCCGCCCGCGAGCACGCCATCAACGGTCACCTCACCTTGGTCCAGTTTCCGCTGCCACTCTTCGACAGAGGAGTGCGTATACAGGCCTGCCAGATGCGTAAGCAGAGGGCATCCATCGTGTTGGCGACCGATGAGGGTGGTGTAGTCATAGCCCCGATTGAGCATGTGGTTCGAGTGTAAGCGACGTCCACGGCCTCTCGTCCCCCGGCAGATGGGCAGATGGCAGTCGAGCACTCATCCGTGCACCCTGCTTTGCCCTCAGAGAGAATGCCCAGTCATCCACGCCCTCTGTCCTTCGCCATGCCATCCATCGCACGAGGCAAGAATCGAAGAGTCAAAGCTTCAGCCTGCCACCAAGCCGCCACAACTCAAAACGGCTTCAGCCGCTGAGGTACGTCTAGCCAAAGCCTGCTTCACCATAACTCCGATATGCCGACATATGAGGAGTGATATGACTCATTTTCGCTCGTGGCTAGGATTTTCGCGAGCAGGTCATGACCGTCGAACATGTCTACCTGTACATGTTTCAAATTTCTCGTCCAGCCGCTGCTATTTTAGAAGTCTCTCCAAGCCATCCCAACCGCTCCGAACTGGTTGCCGCTTCCTTGGATCGTCGAGACCTAGTTCTTCGATGGTGAACTCCATTCGTCCGAAGTTACAAGGGGCGCAGGCGACGACTACATTCTCAAGGTCATTGCTTCCACCACGGGCGTGAGGAAGGACATGATCGAATTGAGCCCACATTGCCTGAAACGCCGCATGCTGAGATTGGTTTGTCCGTCCCCACGGGAGCGCCTGCGGGTATTGCTTGTGCATAAGGTTTCGAATCTCGGCTCTGATCACGGGAACACCGCAGAAGCGGCAGCGATGACAGTCACGCTTGAGAAGTCTTAGCTTTTCCGCGAGTACGGGCATTCGCACCTGTACGCGAAGCTCTTTGGATAAGATGTTTGGTGCGTCCTCGACCACGCGCAACAATCGATATGGACTTACTTTGCCCCATAAGGACTCAGTCCAATCTCGCAGTTCAGGCATATCAGCCCGAATGAGCAATCTTGCCGCCTCCTCGCCTTTGCCAGATAAGTGAGCGTCGGCCGCATCATTGAGGTACTCCGCTGCAATAGCGATCTCTGGAATCGGCGTTCGCATACATGGGCGAGTTGATCCGAGGATTTCCATACTCCCATTTTAATCCGTCGGCAAGAGGCCTCGGATAACCCTTCGCTCTGCGCCTAGAGCCTTGGCAACTGAGAACTCCAACGACTGTAGAAGCAACAATCGAGCATCAGTACCTATAAACGCCATTAGCGAAAGCTAGCCCCACTCACTTACTCCAACCCCACAAACGCAGCCCACGTCGCATCCTCCACGGCTACACCCTCTGCCATCGCTTCCTTACGCAACCGCAGCGTGCTCTCTCCGGGATACCTCGGCCGCTCACCTTCGCGCAAAGGCCGCGCGCCATGCAGTGCCTCGACCGCCCGCGTCGCAATCGCATCCATCTCGGCAAACGCCCCCACCGCCTGCGGAGCAATCGCCAGAAACACCTGCGACAGCCCCGTCTCCTGCAACGCCTCGGGCGCAACCTCGGCCGTAAGTCGTCCGCCTGAAAGCATCGCCGCCAGAGCGTCCAGCACGAAGCTCAACCCCGAACCCTTCCACAACCCAATCGGCAACGCACGATACGTCGCCTCAATCGCCGCCGGGTCTGTCGTCAACTCACCCTCCGCATCCCAGCCGCCGGGGAAAGGCAGTGGCTCGCCGCGCTGCCGATACTTCGCCAGCGTCCCATACGAAAACTGGCTCATCGCAAAATCCAGCACCAGGTGCTCGCCGTTCGAGCGCGGCGCCGCCATCACCAGCGGATTGTTCCCCAGCGTCGGCTCCGAACTGCCCCACGCAGGCAGATTCGGCATCGTGTTCGTCCAGCACATCGACGCGCATCCCGCATCCGCCGCCTGCCAGCCATAGCTCCCCGCCCGCATCCAGTGCGTCGTGTCGGCCAGCGCCACCAGCCCCAGCCCATGCTCCTTGGCCAACTCGCACGCCCGGGCCATCGCGGCGTAGGCTGCCAGATTTCCCGGCCCGCGATGGCCGCGCCACCGCTCCAGTGCGCCAAAGCTCGCCACACGCTCCGGCACCGCGTCCAGCGCCACCGCGCCGTTGCGACACATCTCCAGAAAACGGGGCAGTCGCGCAATGCCATGCGTGCGCACGCCGTCGCGGTCAGCCTCTGCCGTCAGCCGGGCGCTCAACTCCGCGCGGCTGGCTTCCATCCCTGCTTTTTGAAGCACTGCGGCCACGCGCGTTTGTAATTCTGCGAAAGTGATTTTCACCATACTGTTCGAGAGTACGCCCGGCCGTTCTACAGTGGTTGTTCATGCAATTTCGCCGCCTCCCCCTGCTGCTAACGTTGCTCTGCTCGCTGCTGGTCGCTGCCCACGCGCAAAGCGTACCCGTGCTCATGCTCTCGGACATCCACCTCGACCCCTTCCGCGACCCTGCGAAGTTCGCCGCGCTCTCCACTTCGCCCGCCACCGCATGGCCGAAGATCCTCAACGCGCCCGATAGTGTCACCCAGGCCGCTGACTTCGAGAAGCTCACCACCACGTGCCCTTCGCGCGGGCTCGACACCGACTGGCCGCTGCTTGAGGCCTCGCTCAAAGCCTCGCATCAGCAGATACCGCACCCGGCCTTCATCACCGTCAGCGGCGACCTCATGGCCCACGTCTTCGACTGCCGCTATCGCGCCCTCGGCGGCAAACCGGAGCTGTATCCGGCCTTCGCTGCGAAGACCGTCGCCGTGGTTGCCGCAGAGTTGAAGCGCACCTTCCCGAAGACCCCGATCTATGTCGCGCTCGGCAACAACGACTCCGGCTGCGGAGACTACCGCGAGGATGCTGGCAGCAAATTTCTCGTTGCAAACTCCACGACGCTCGCCGACCTGACGCGCTCGAACAAGCGCAAAATTGCGACCGAATCGTCCCGTCTTGGCGACTGGAGTGTGACTCTTCCTGAACCGTTTCAAAACGCTCGATTACTCGTTTTGCAGGACATGTTTGAGCTGAAAAATGGCGTCGGATGTGACGGAAAGCGTGATTTTCACGCCGAAGAGGAGCAGATTTCCTGGCTGCGCGAGCAGCTTGAAAGCGTTCAAAAGCACCACCAGCAGGCCTGGGTCATGGCCCACGTCCCCCCCGGCGTGGACTCTTACGCCACCCTTTCTCACGGTATCGACGTCTGCTCCGGCAAGCCGCCGATCATGTTCACGGCCAACGACGAACTCGCGAAAACACTGGTTGAATACGCCGATGTCGTACGACTCGCGCTCTTCGCCCACACCCATATGGACGAGATGCATGTGATCGGCCACGGCGACCACACCGTCGCTATCCGCATGGTGCCGTCGATTTCACCGGTAAACGGCAATCACCCCGCGTTTACAGTGTCAGAGGTCGATCCGAAGAGCTTCACGCTGCGTGACTGGACCGTGTACGTTGCGCCAAATAAGAACGGAACAGGTGTGTGGAGCGAGGAGTATCGCTTCTCGCAGACGTATCATGAGCCCGCATTTGACGCGGTTTCCGCACGCAAGCTGCTCGATGGCTTCCGCGCCGACAAGGGCAGCGAGGCCGCGAGCACGCAGGCCTACGAGCACAACTTCTTTGCCGGCGACAGCGGCAAGTTCGCGCTGGTGATGCGCTTCGGCTGGCCGATGTACTCATGCGCCGCGAACGCGACGACGGCGGATGAGTACAAGAGTTGCGTGTGCCCCGCGAAGTAACGCTTAGCGTTGTGTGAGCGCGCGCAGAAGCTCTGGCTCCTGCGGCCAGCGGGCGATGAGCTCGTCGTAGGCTCCGCTGCTGTAGTCCTCGAACTCAAAGCCGGGTGAGACGGTGCAGCCGAGCAGGGCGAAGGCGTTCGGCTGCGCGGGACGCAGCAGATGCGAGCCCTGCCAGACGCCGCGCGGCACAACGAGTTGTGGCTGTTCGCCGTGTTCGATGTCTTTGCCGATGAGGTGGCGCGTGCTGTTGCCGTTGGGATGAAGCTGCAGCATCTCGACCGGCGAGCCGAGGTAGTGGTGGAAGATCTCGTCGCTTTCGAGCATGTGCATCTCGCTGAAGGTGTCTGGTTCCAGCAGATAGAAGATAGCTGTGCTGGTGAAGCGCGGGCCGGGGTAGCGGTCAAGTGTGATGTGCTCGGCGCTTTCGTAGGTGCGGTGAAACCATCCGCCTTCGCGGGGGTGTGGCTTCAAGCCGAGCAGTTCTTTGACGCGGGCTGCAGTGAGTTCGCTCATTCACGTTATTCTGAAACGAATTAACCAGAGCAGCAAATGAACCGTTGTGAAGGAGTGTCCGCCACAGACATGCGCAGCCGCCTCGAACGCTATTTTCAATTTGCCGAAGTTGGCGCCACATGGCGCACCGAGGTGCTGGCTGGTGTGACGACGTTTGTCACCATGGCGTACATCATCTTTGTCAACCCATCGATCCTGGCACAGACCGGGATGCCGCTGGCCGCGGTGACGACGGCGACGTGTTTGTGCGCGGCGTTTGGCTCGATCATGATGGGTGCGCTGGCGAATTATCCGCTGGCTCTGGCCCCGGGCATGGGGTTGAATGCGTACTTCACCTACACGGTGGTGAAGGGGATGGGCGTTCCGTGGCAGACCGCGTTGGGCGCGGTCTTTTTGTCGGGCGTTATCTTTCTGCTGCTGACGTTTGGCGGCATTCGCCAGCGGCTGGTCGCGGCGATTCCGCACCAGCTTCACGCGGCTGTGGCGGGCGGCATCGGGTTGTTCATTGCGTTTATCGGGCTGCGTGAGTCGGGCATCATTGTGCCGAATGCTGCGACGACGGTGACGCTGGGCAACATGCACTCCCCGTCCGTTCTGCTGGCGCTCTTTGGCATTGCGTTGATCGCGGTGCTGGAAGCGTACAAGGTGAAGGCGTCGATGCTGATTGGCGTGCTGGGCACGATGCTGGCAGGCATTCTGTGCGGGCAGATGCACTGGCATCCGAGCACGCTGAACCCGATGGCGATCCGGCAGACGGCGTTTCATCTCGACATTCGCGGCGCGCTGCATATGAACGCGTTGGAGATCATCTTTGTGTTCCTGTTTGTCGACCTCTTCGACAACATTGGCACGCTGGTCGCCGTGACGGAGCGTGCGGGGCTGATCGCGGAAGACCATACGATTCCGCGGCTGGACAAGATCTTCCTGGCGGATGCGACGTCGACGGTGGTGGGTTCGCTGGCAGGAACGTCGACGGTGACGAGCTATATCGAAAGCTCGGCGGGGGTGGCTGCGGGGGGGCGAACGGGTGTGACGGCGATCGTGACAGGTCTGCTGTTTTTTGCCGCGCTGTTTGTCGCTCCGCTGGTGGGTGCGTTGCCGGACTTTGCAACGGCCCCGGCGTTGATTCTTGTGGGCGCGCTGATGGTGGCGGGTGTGGCGCGGATTGACTGGCATGAGCCGCGGGTGGCGATTCCGGCGTTCCTCACGCTGATCATGGTGCCGCTGACGTATTCGATTGCAACCGGGTTGAGCTTTGGCATCATCAGCTTTGCGGTGCTGGAGATTGCGATGGGGCGTGCGCGGAAGCAGCATTGGATGCTGTATTTGCTGGCGTTGCTGTTCATTGCACGGTTTGTGTGGCTGCACGCAGGGTAGAGAGCCGGGGCTAAAGCCCCTTTTTGCCTGTGCCTTGACGGTGGGCTGAAGCCCACCTCTACTCCAAAGGCAAAGGCTAAGTGCGCGAAGGGGATTGGGGCAAGCTGTGCGGTGGCGGTTTGGCAGGGAACCTGATGTTCACTTGGAACGTCGGAGCTGGGTTTAGCATCTCAGTCCATAGGCGAGTCTGCATGGTGCGGGTTCTGCCATGTTTTCGAAAGTTAAACAGGAGAGTGTGATGGATCGCAGCGCATCGGCAGTTTGGACGGGAAGCCTGAAGGAAGGCAAGGGTTCGATCAGCATGCAGAGTGGCACGCTGAAGGACGCACAGTACAGCTTCAAGACACGTTTTGAAGACGGCGTGGGAACGAACCCGGAAGAGTTAATTGCAGCCGCTCATGCAGGCTGTTTCACGATGGCGTTGAGTGCGCAGTTGACCTCAGCCGAGCATGTGCCGGATGAGTTGAGCACGACCGCTACCGTCACGATGGAGACGACCGAAGACGGTCCGACCGTGACGAAGATTCACCTCGTGACCAAGGCCAAGGTGCCGAACATCGACAAGGAAAAGTTCGACGAGCTGGCGAAGAAGGCGAAGGAAGGTTGCCCGATTTCGCGGTTGTTGAAGGCGGCGGAGATCTCGCTGGATGCGACGCTGGTGTAAGTAAGTTGTAGATGGAAAAGGCCCGCCTTCAAGGCGGGCCTTTTTTGTTTGAACGCGAAGTGTGCGGCTAATGTGTGTGGCTAAGGCTTGGCCAGGGAGTTGAGGTCGGGGACTTCGAGCACCTGCTTGCCGTAGCCTTCCTGGGCGATGCGGATCATGGCGCGGCCGATCTGCGAGAGGGTGCTGACGCTGCTGGGCAGGACGAGCCGGAAGACAGGGTAGAGCGTGCCGATGATCTTCATCATGCCGGGTACAAAGCGCTGGTGAGGCGAGGGGCGCATGGCTCCAGGGCGCAGGTTGTATGCCGCGCGAAAGGGAAGGCGTGTGAGCGCGTTTTCGGTGCGGCCTTTGACGCGTGCCCACATGCTGCGGCCCTGCTCGGTGGGGTCGGTGTGCGCGCCGGAGACGTACTCGAAGACCATCTGCGGGTTCAGGCGGGCGAGGGTTTCGGCGAAGTGCAGCGTGGTGTCGTAGGTGATGCGGGTGTACTCGGCTTCCTTCATGCCTACGGACGATATTCCGGAGCAGAAGAAGCAGGCGTCGTAGCCTGCGAGCTGCTCTTCGACGTCGTCGAGCGAGAGGAAGCTGGGGACGATGAGTTCTTTGAGCTTGGCGTGGGTGTAGCCGGAGGAGCGGCGGACGACGCTGAGGACACGGCTGACGTTGGGGCTGGCGAGGCATTCGAGCAGCACGCCTTCACCGACCATGCCGGTGGTGCCTGTCAGGATGACGCTGATCGGTTGTTGGCTCATGCGGTTTTAGATGCAGACAGAGAGGCGCCGGTGCTGGTTAATGCGCGTGGGCGTGATCGTGGCCGCCGGGGCCGTGGTGGTGGTGCGAGTGGCCGTCGACGACTTCGGGGAGCGGCGGCTGGCAGCAGTCTTCGGCGGTGGCGGAGCAGTCGAAGACCTCGAGCTGAATCGTCGTGTGGTAGATGCCGTGATGGTCGCGAAGCTCGTGGTTTAGCTTGTCGAGGATCTGCTGGGTGCTGGCGAGCGGCATCTCGATGACGCGGACGTGCGCGGCGAGAGCGTGGCTCTTGGAGGTGAGGCTCCAGACGTGCAGGTCATGCACGCTGACGACGCCGGGAACCTTCTTCATGGCGGTGCGAAGCTCGTCGAGGTTGACGGAGCGCGGTGTGCCTTCGAGGAGGATGTGCAGCGATTCGCGGATGATCGACCAGGAGCTGAGGACGATCATGGCGGCGATGATGAGCGAGAGGACGGGGTCGATCCACTGCCAGCCGGTGAAGCGGATGGCGAGGCCGCCGAGGATGACGGCGGCGGTGGAGATGGTGTCGCCGAGCATGTGCAGGAAGACGGAGCGGATGTTGATGTCGCCGGAGAACTTCCAGAGCAGGGTGGCGATGATGCCGTTCATCAGCACACCGGCGGCGGCGACGTACATCATGAGGTCGGCCTGCACGGTGACGGGGTGCGCAAAGCGGCGGAGGGCTTCGAAGGCGATCCAGAGGGAGAGCAGGAGCAGGGAGAGTGCGTTGAGGAAGCCGGCGAGGACTCCGGCGCGCTGGTAGCCGAAGGTGCGGGCGTCGCTGGCGGGGCGGGTCTGGAGCCAGACGGCGGCGAAGCTGAGCGCGAGCGCAAGGAAGTCGGAGACGTTGTGTCCGGCCTCGGAGATGAGCGCGAGAGAGTGCGCGCGCATGCCGTAAAAGAACGTCGCGAGGACGTAGAGCAGCGTGAGCGCGAGCGAGAATTTGAGGATGCGCTGGACGGGGGAGGGCGCGGCTTTTACGGAAGACGCCATACTCTTAGTGTACGCTCGCCGTGGTCGCAGGCGGATGCATCTGAAGGGAACAGAGTGAGGGGTGGCGATGAAGGTTACGCAGATTTCTGCTTATGGGTTTCAGCTGACTAAGTTCGGGCTGGTGAACAGTTACCTGGTGCGCGAAAGCGATGACTGGACGCTGATTGATACGAACCTGGGCGGGAGTGAGAACGACATTCTGCAGGCGGCGCGGAGCGTGGGCGCAAAGTCGATTGCGCGGATTCTGCTAACCCACGCGCATGTGGACCATGTGGGGTCGACCGACCAGTTGATTCTGAAGCTGGGGGCGGTGCATCTGGCGGTGGGGAGGCGCGAGGCGAGGATGCTGCCGAAGCCGCCGGATCAGGATTTGTCGCTGGACCCAGACGAGCCGCAGTGCCCGATGAAGGGTGGATTTCCGGGGATCGAGTCGAGCCCGACGCATTTTTTGAGTGGCGGCGAGCTGTATGGTTCGTTGCGGTGCGTCGCGACGCCGGGACATACGACGGGTCACATGAGCTATCTGGATGAGCGCGATGGAACGCTGTATGCCGGGGATGCGATTGGGACGCTGCGCGGGCGGACGACGGTGAGCGGGTGGGCTCCGTGGTGGTTTCCGGTGCGGGCGACGTGGCACCGGCCGACGGCGCTGGAGTCGGTGAAGGCGCTGGCGGAGCTGCCGGTGAAGACGCTGGCTGCAGGGCACGGTCGGCTGGTGGAGAACGGTGCGGAAGGGCTGCGGGAGGCCGTGAGGGCGGCGGAGGCGAAGCCTGTCGGCGGGTGTTGAGGACGGTTAGCTGCGCCAGTGGAGTTCGACGGGGCCGGGCAGCGGATGCTCGCCGGTTCCTTTCAGGCGGCGTTGCTTGAGGGCGAAGTACCACTTGGCGGGTTTGTCGGCGTCGTCGATCAGCATGAGCGCGGGGTTGGAGCGGAGGCCGCGGGCTTGCTCGACCATCGTCTGCTGATCCTGCTGGACGAAGCGTTTGCCGAAGTGGAGGGCGATGGGCTTCACAAAGGGCAGGTGGTAGGCGATGTCCCAGGCCGCGAGGACGTCGATGCGGCAGGTGCTGGCGGTGACCGGTGTGACCGTTGTCAGCGAGGTGAACCAGCGGACCTTGCCGTTCTTTTCGGCCTTGATGGTTTCGTAGCGGCGGTTGGGCAGCACGAAGTCGATGGTGGTGGTGGGTTTGCCGATCAGCTTATAGGGCGCGGAGTTGGAGCTGGGCGTGTGGGGGCTCATGCGGAAGCCTGCGTTTCGCCCGCCGTTCTCGAGGTCTTCCAAAGGCTCGTAGAGCTTGGTCTTTTCGTGGATGCTGGCGGCGCTGCGCCACCACCAGGCGCGGTGGACGAAGGGGCCATGGGCCGGGTCCATGAGGCCGATGATGCCGTGATCGACGTTGCAGGGCAGGTCGGCGGTGATGTGCGCGGAGCGGTAGCGGCTGGAGAATTTGGGGAGTTCGGGGATCGGGGGCAGGGAGGATTCGGCGGTGAGGCGGCCTGCTCCGGCTTCGGGGACGTAGACCCAGGCGTAGCCGTCCTGCTCGACGATGGGGAAGCTGTTGGCGAAGATTTTGGAGGGCTCGAGGGCGTCGTGCGAGGTGAGCGAGGGGATCTCTTCGCAGCGGCCGGTGCAGGGTTCGAAGCGCCAGCCGTGGTACTTGCACTGCACGGTTTCGCCGTCGAACCAACCGGCTGACAACGGGATGCCGCGGTGGGGGCAGAGGTCGCGCAGGGCGAAGAGAGTGCCGTCGTTTTTGCGGCCGACGAGCATGGGGATGCCGAGCAGGGTGGTGAGCGCGGTCTTGCCGCGTTTGATCGGGGCTGAGCGCAGGGCGGGGTACCACTCGCCGAAGATCATGTCGGCGGGCGGGCCGGGTTTGGCCGCAGAGGTGATCTCGACCAGCGGGCTGGTGTGGTCGGCGGCGCGGATGGGGCTCATGCGAGGCATCGAGGATGAGTCTAACGGATGCGCTGGTTTGTGGGAGTGATGCGGGGCACAAGGCATCTACACTGGGAGCCGAATGTCTTCTCTGCCGAAACGATCCCGTTCGACGACGCTGGCCTTTGTGCTGGTGTGGGTGGTTGTCTATGCGAGCTTTGCGTTGTGGTGGCCAGCGCTGCTGGATGACGCGGACTCGGTGCACTCCGAGGTGGCGCGCGAGATGCTGCTGCGGCATGACTGGGTGACGCTGTATGCGAACGGCATACGGTACCTGGAAAAGGCCCCGCTGATGTACTGGCTGATGGCGGTGGCGATGAAGGTCGCCGGGCTGCTGGGGGCTACGTCGCCACGGGCGATGGCTGCGGCGGCGAGGGTGCCGATTGCGGCGAGCGCGCTGGGGTTGGCGTTTGCGGTGGAGGCGTTTGCGCGGCGGGTGTATGCGAGCGCGCGGGCGGGTTTGAACGCCGGATTGATCGTGCTGTCGAGCGCGGGAGTGTTCCTGTTCACGCGCATCACGCTGCCCGATGCGTTTGTCTGCCTGTGGATGGCGCTGGCGATGTATGCGCTGCTGCGGATGGAAGAGAGCGATGACGCCCGGTGGTTCGATGGTGTCCTGTTCGGCGTGGCGTGTGCGCTGGGCGTGTTGTCGAAGGGGCTGATCGGGCTGGTGTTTCCGGCAGCGGTCGCGGCCCTGTATCTGCTGCTGGCGTATGGCTGGCGCGGTGGATGGCGGCGGCTGGGCGCGCTGCCGTGGGGCGTGGCGCTGGTGAGTCTGCTGGTGGTGGCTGCGCCGTGGCATGTGCTGGCGGGGATGGCGAACCCGACGGTGGGGCAACCGACACCGTTTCGGTTTGTGAACGGGCATTGGAAGGTGCCGCTGCCGACGGATGGCAATGTGCGCGGGTGGTACTGGTTCTACTTCATGAACGAGCATGTGCTGCGCTACTTGAACCTGCGCGTGCCGCATGACTATGACACGTCGCCGCTGTGGCTGTTCTGGGGGCTGTGCTTTGTGTGGATCATGCCGTGGTCGGCGTTTGTGTTCAAGGCTGTGGGGGCGGCGTTGCCGGTGCGAACGGCGGCGTGGCGAGCGCGTTTTCAGGCGCGGCAGTTGAGCCTGAGCGAGCGCGGGCAGATGCTGGCGGTGGTGTGGGCCGCGGTGGTGCTGGGGTTCTTCACGCTGTCGACGAGGCAGGAGTATTACGTGTTGCCTGCGTTGCCTGCGCTGGCGGTGATGATCGCCGGTTGGCTGGCGGTAGAGAGCGAGGCGCGTCGCAGGAGCGCGGTGCGATGCGTGGCCGTTGTGGCCGTTCTGGGTGGGCTGTTTGCGATGGGCAGTGTGTACTTTCTGCTGCATACGCGGAGGCCTGCGCCGAACACGGACCTGGCCAGCCTACTGGCGACGAACCCCGGGGATTATGCGCTGTCGATGGGGCACTTCCTTGACCTGAACGCGCAGGCACTGGGGTTGTTTCGTGTGCCTCTGGCGCTGGCTGCGGTGAGCCTGTTTGGTGGACCGTTGTTGGCGCTGCTCTGGCTGCGGCGGTCGCGTGTGCCTGCGGCGGTGCTGGCGCTGACGGTGGGCGCGTGTGGGTTTCTGGTGGCCGCGCATCTGGGGCTGCAGACGTTTGCGCCGGTGCTGAGTTCGGCGCAGCTAGCGGAGCAGATTGCGCCGCAGGTTCACGCGGGCGATCTGGTGATGATTCACGGAGAGTATGAGGCGGGCTCGACGCTGGGGTTCTATCTGCGGCGGAATGATGTGCACATTCTCGAAGGGCGCAGTTCGAACCTTTGGTATGGAAGCTTCTTTCCGGATGCGCCGAAGATCTTCGAGACGCCTGCGAGCGTGGCGGCGAAGTGGAGCGGGTCGCAGAGGATTCTTATGTGGCAGAGTTTGACCGATCCGCCGAATCACCTTCCGGTCGTCACGGGGCCGGTGTATGTTGTGGCTCGGGGTGGTGGGAAAGAGATTGTAAGCAACCAGCCGTAGTTGCCGCTATCTGCATCCCAGAGAATAGGTGCGCCCCATAGAACTTGTATTTGAGAGAACGAGGAACTGACCCATGTCCTGCAGTCAAGAAGAGCTTCGCCACGCCCCGTTGTTTTCGCTGCTTGATGACGATGAGATCGCTGTGCTGGCGGCGCAGGTCGAGGTGCGCGACTTCCCCGCGAACCAGCGCATTTACAAGGCTGGCGATGTGAGCGAACGGGCGTACGTGATGCTCGAAGGCGCTGTGCGCGTGACGCTGATTGATGAAGATGGGCAGGAGGTGTTGTTCTCCGAGCCGAAGCATGGCGACGTCTTCGGCTTCGCTTCGATGCTGGAGTACACCGAGCACAAGACGACGGCGTATGCGGTGGCTGCGAGCCGGTGCATCGAGGTCGACCGCAACGATTTGTCGGTGCTGCTGCGCACGAAGCCGATGGCCGGGATGGACATGCTGACGGTGCTGGCGCGGGAGATTCACCAGACGCAGCAGATCGTGCGGACAAGATCGGCGAAGAGCCCGAACGAACTTATCGACGAGAAGGAAACGTTCGGTGCGAGGATTGCGGACCGCGTGGCCGGTTTTGGCGGGTCGTGGACGTTCATCATCATGTTTCTGTCGGGGTTGGTGATCTATACGCTGATCAACATTGTGCTGGGGCACAAGGCGTGGGATCCGTACCCGTTCATCCTGCTGAACCTGTTCCTGTCGATGCTGGCGGCGATCCAGGCGCCGGTGATCATGATGAGTCAGAACCGGCAGGATGGAAAAGACAGGATGCGTTCGGAGCTGGACTTCCAGGTGAACCGGAGGGCCGAGGTGGAGGTGAAAGAGCTGGGACGACGGCTTCATTTCATTTCAGAACAGCTAGGTGATATCGAAGAACGCACTCGAGGTATGGGCAAGCCGCAGAGTGGTGGCGAGTTGGAGCCCTAGACCTTTTACACTGTGGACATGGGTTCCCTGGAGTGGGTTGCGTTCGGAGCAGAGGCCTTTACCGGGCTGGTGACGATATCGGGTGTGGCTTATGGCGCGTTGGCTCTGTGGGGAGCGGGCGCTTACTCGCGAGATGTGCGAGCGTCGCGCGCTGGCGTGGCGTATGCGCCGCCGGTAACGATTCTGAAGCCGGTGAAGGGCGTTGACCCGCGGATGTATGCGGGGTTTGTGAGCCATTGCGTGCAGCAGTATGAGAACGCGTTCGAGATCGTTTTCGGCGTGAGCTCGCTGGAAGACCCGGCGGTGGCAGAGATCGCACGGCTGCGTGTGGAGCACCCCGAGGTGCCGATCCAGTTGATCGAATGCAGTGCTCGGCTGGGGGCGAGTGGCAAGGTTTCAAACCTGGTGCAGATGCTCCCCTATGCTCGCTATGAGCATGTGCTGGTGAACGATGCGGACATCGTGGTGGGGCCGCGATACCTGGCTGAGACGATGCGCGGCTTTGGCGATGCGACGGTGGGGCTGGTGACGGCTCCTTATGTGGGCGTGGCCGAGGGTACGGTGTGGAGCAAGCTGGAGGCAATGGGGATCAGCACGGACTTTATGCCAGGGGTGCTGACGGCGCGGAAGCTGGAGGGCGGCATCCGCTTCGGTCTGGGGTCTACGTTGGCGACGACGAAGACTGCGCTGGCGAGCATTGGCGGCTTTGAGGCGCTGCTGGACCAGCTTGCGGACGATTACGAGATGGGTGTGCGGCTGGCGGCGAAGGGCTATCGTGTGGAGCTTGCGGGCGAGGTGGTGGAGACGACGGTACCGGCGTATGGAATGCGCGGGTTTGTCGATCACCAACTGCGCTGGGCGCGGTCCACGCGGGATTCGCGGCGCGGTGGGTATGTCGGGCTGGGGGTGACGTATGTGCTGCCGTGGGCGGTGCTGGCGGTACTGGCCAGCGGGGGGGCGTTGTGGAGTCTCGCGCTGTTGAGCCTGGCGCTGTTTGTGCGGGTGACGGTGGCGCTGTCTGTCGGGGTGGGACTGTTGCGCGATACGCAGGTGTTGCGCGATCTGTGGCTGCTGCCGGTGCGGGATTTCTTCGGCTTGTTCCTGTGGGCGTGGAGTTATGCGGGCAACACGATTGTGTGGCGTGGGGAGCGGTTTCGGCTGCGGCGTGGAGTGTTGGAGAGGGTGTAGGGGAGAGGGTGTAGGGCGTAGGGCCCAGAAGGCGGATTGTGAGCCGGGGTTTGCGTCCGGTGGGATGCCTGGGGTTTCTTGGGGGCGATTGACGGTGGCCTGAAGGCCACCTCTACTTCGAGAGCGAGAGTCAGGTGTTGATTCTGGCTCGGGTTGTGGGTTATTCGTAGCGCAGGGCTTCGATGGGGTCGAGGCTGGCGGCTTTCCAGGCGGGGTAGATGCCGAAGATTAGCCCGATTGCGCAGGAAGCGACGAAGGCGAAAGCCATCCAAAGCACCGAGATCTGGCTGGAGAGAAGCAGCTTCAGGATGAGCGCGATGATGCCGCCGAGCGAGATGCCGATGAGGCCGCCGATGGCGCAGAGTACGACCGCTTCCAACGTGAACTGAAGCATGATCGTGCGGCGCGTGGCGCCGATGGCTTTGCGGACGCCGATCTCTCGCGTGCGTTCCGTCACTGAGACGAGCATCACGTTCATGACGCCGACGCCGCCAACCATGAGACCTACGGCGCTGAGGCCGAACATCAGAAGGAAGAGCGAGCTGGTGATCTGCGTCCAGAGGCGCGTGATGGAGTCTGAGCCGAAGATGGCGAAGTTGTCGTCGGCTTCGTTGCGAACTTTGCGGCGACGGCGGAGGAGATCCCGCATCTCGTCTTCGACGAGAGGCTTGTACTTCTGGTCGTCGAACTTGGCGGAGAGCCAGTAGTCGAGCACCTCGGGGTGCAGCTTGTGGAAGGTTGTGATGGGGAAGTAGGCGAAGCTGTCCTCCGGGTTTTTGCCGCCGCCGAAGGCGCTCTTCTGCTTGTCGAGCACACCAACGACGGTGAAGAGGCGACCGGCGATGGTGACTTCCTTGTTGAGCGGATTTTCACCGCCGAAGAGGTCTTCGGCGGTGTCGTGGCCGAGAACGGTGACGTCGGCGGCGCGGTCCTGCTCACCCTGGGTGAAGTAGCGGCCTGACTGGATGCTCCAGTCGTAGACCTGCTGGGAGCTGACGGTGTCGCCTTCGAGGGAGACGTTTTCTACCTTGTGCCCGTTGTACTTGGCGGTGGTGGAGCCGGTGTTGAAGGTGAAGTCCTGATAGCGCAGCGAGGCCGAGGCCGCGGTGACGTGGGGAAGCTCGGCGATGGCGAGCATGTCGTCGTAGGTGAGCTGCTTGCGGGCGAGCATCTCGGCGGTGGGGCGAACGCCGATGACGGGGAAGCGGAACGCCCAGAGGACGTTGGTTCCCATGGCTTCGACGAGGCCGGAGACGCTGCTGTTAAGGCCGTTGATGACGGAGGAGATGGCAATGACCGTCATGACGCCGATAACGATGCCGAGGATGGTCAGGCTGGAGCGCATCTTGTTCGCGCGCAGGGTGTCGAGGGCCATGCGGACGGCTTCGCGTTGGTCAGTGGCGGTCATAGGGGCACGGGTCCGGTGGGTGAGGAGGCTAGCGAGACATGAGACAGGAAGACATTAGACATTAGATTTTTGAGCGCGGCGCATGGTGGTGATGGACGCATTGAGGATTCGGATGATCTCTTCAGCGAGATCGTACGCTTCGTTCAGGTCGGTGGGGTGGCCTTCACCGATGGTCTCAGCGACCTCGAGTTGTGTCTGGACTTCCATGGCGGAGCCTCGGGCCATGCCGAAGAAGTGAATCATCTCGCCGCGGGTGAGGCGGCCTTTACCTTCTGCAATGTTGCTTGGGATGGAGACGGAGGCGCGGCGCAACTGATTGGTCAGACCGAAGCGCTCGTCGGAAGAAAACTGCTTTGTCAGCTGGTAGATGACGGCGCACAACTTCATACCCTTCTGCCAAGCGGCAGATTCGCGGTGTGCGCCTGTCCTTTGTCGACTCAGCAAAAGATCACCTCTACGGTCTAATGTCTTCGTGTTTCATGTCTTGCTGGCGCTAAAACGAACCTTGTTGAAGCCTCAAAACTCACTGCGCAGGGCCACGATGGGGTCGAGGTCAGCGGCTTTGCGGGCGGGGTAGACGCCGAAGAAGATGCCTACGCTGGCAGCGACGAAGAGGCCGGCGAAGACGCTCCAGAGAGCGATGGTGGAGGGGAAGCTGAGGAGAATGGTGATGGCTTTGGCGACGCCTACGCCGCCCAGTACGCCAATCGCTCCGCCGATGATGGCCATCGTGGCGCTCTCCATCAGGAACTGGCGGAGGATGTCGCCACGCCTTGCGCCGAGGGCCTTGCGGACGCCGATTTCGCGGGTGCGCTCGGTGACCGAGACGAGCATGATGTTCATGATGACGATGCCGCCGACGACCAGCGAGATCGCTGCGATGGCGACGGCGACAGCCTCAAAGCTGCCGGAGATCTGCTTCCAGAGGCCCATGAGCGTGTCGCTGGTTTCGAGGGTGAAGCTATCCACCTCACCGGGACGATCGTGGCGGATGCCGCGCATGAGTACGCGGACCTCGTCGCTGGCGGCCTCCATGGCTCCGGGGCCGTTGCCGGCCTTGGTGTAGATGGTGACGGACTTCGCGGTGCCGTAGGTCTTCTGGTAGGCGGTGAGGGGGAGGGCGACCCAGTTGTCCTGGGACTGTCCGAGGGTTTTCCCCTGCTTTTCGGCGAGTCCGACGACGGTGTAGGGGACGCCGTCGACGCGGATCTCTTTGCCGATGGGCGAGTCGTCGCGGAGGAGGTTCTCCTCGATGTCAGAGCCGATGATGGCGACGCGGGCGGCATGGTCTTCATCGGCCTGGGTGAAGTCACGGCCTTCAACGATGCCGAGGTTCTGCATGCCGGCCATTAGTGAGGTGTAGCCGCGAATGGTGGTGTCGGTGGAGCTTTGGGTCTTGAAGACGATCTTGCCGGTGGTGGACTGCAGGGCGCCGACCTGGAGGCAGCGCTGGCAGTTTGCCTGGACGAAGCGGTACTGGTCGAGCGAGATGACCTTGCGCTTGCCGTAGCGGATGTAGTCCGCGTAGCTGGTGGTGAAGGCGGGCTGCTTGGAGACGGTGAAGACGTCGGCACCGTAGCGGTTGATGCGCGAGGCGACGTAGACGTTCGCTCCGTTGACGAGCGTGACGACGGCGATGACGGAGGCCACGCCGATGACCACACCGAGCAGCGTGAGCACGGTGCGGAGTTTGTTTGACCAGAGCGCGTCGAGCGCCATGCGGAATGCGTCGCGTGTGTCCATGGCTGAGGTAGGTCTAAGTCTACGCTGGAAGAAACGAAGACTTGCATGGAGATACGCAGGAATTGAGTTGCAGGTTCCCTGGAGTCTTATAGATCCGAAGGAACCTGCAGATGGGTGACCGGCTTTGCCTCGAAATGCATAACGAAGAGCCAGCGCAAGGAAGCTTTGGGGCTGCCTGCGCTGGCTCTTCTTATGTGTTTGCTGCTGTCGGAGTCGTTACGGTTTGGTGCCTGCGGCGTAGCCCGAGGAGGCCGCGAGGGAGAGCGGTGTGACGACCGGGGTGGAGGCCCCGATCAGTTCGACGACGCTATTATTGCCGCTGTTGGTGATCCAGAGGTTGCCGGAGTTGTCTGCCGCGATGGCCGAAGGCGTGGAGTAGGCGGTGCCGTCGGAGACGTAGCCTGTGGTCGGAGAGACCGCCACGCCTGCGTTCGTGAACTGGCTGACGCTGTTGCCGGTGGAGTTTGCTGTCCAGGCCACGCCGGCACCGTCGATGGCGAGGCCGCGGACGTCGCTCAGGCCGCCGCCGCTGTAGGCGCTGGTGGTGATGTAGCCGTCCGCGTCGGTGAGGGCGGTGAGCGTGTTGTTGGAGTTTGCAATCCAGATGTTGTTGGCGCTGTCGAAGGCCACGGCCCAGCCGTCCTGTGCGCCTGCGCGAGTGTAGGAGAGGTTGGCGGCGCGCGGCGTGTTCTGCACGACGGTGATACCGATGCCGCTGCCTGCGACGCTGTTGGCGATGTAGACGTCGTTGCTCCGGCCGGTGCTCGCGTAGTTGTCGAAGGCCAGGGCTACGGGAGAAGAGAGCAGCGTGGAGGTTTGTGCGCCGCTGCTGCTGGCGGTCAGTGTGCCGGTGCTTGAGATCTTGTAGACCGCGTTGGCGCTGCTGGAGGCCCAGATGTAGCCGCTGCCGTCGATGGCGATGCTTGTGAAGGAGCCGGTGCCGAGGGTGTACTGGGTGGGCGTACCCGACGAGAACTTCGTGACGCTGTTCGTGCCACTGTTAGAGACCCAGGGGTTACCGCTTGCGTCGATGGCGATGCCGGAGGGGCTGCTGAGCGAGCCGGTGAAGGTGGTGGGAACGCCCAGCGGCGAAAGCTCGGTGATGGAGTTGCTGCCCTTGTTCGCGATCCAGGCGTCGCCGCTTGCGTCGATGGCAACTGCAGAGGGTGCGCTGATATTGCTGTCGGTGTAGCGGATGGCTACGGTGAAGTCGTTGGGCTGCGAGGAGAGGCTGGGCGCATACGGCGGCGTGGATGTGATGTTGTCGTAGACCGTGGAGACGGCTACGCCGGGGTTATGCGCGATGTAGATAGCCTCAGTCGCGGTGTCCGTAGCTGTTGTGCCGGAGGTGCCTGCGCTCTTGACTGCGCCAAAGAGCGCGGTGCCGCACGGGTAGGAGTCTGCGCCGGTGGAGTTGACGCAGGCCGCAAGCGTGTTTGCCAGGGAGTTGATCAGAGTCTGGGGGACGACGCCGTTCCCGTTGGGGGTAACGCTGCGCGCACCATTACCATTGCCGCCGCTGATGTCATAGAGCAGGCTGGAAGCTGCAAAGGCGCGGGCGAGGGCGGCGGTGGCTGGCGCGGAGGTGGCTGGCGCTCCGATGTGGGTGGAGTCGACGGCGAAGCCTGCAACGGCGTAAGCCATCGCTACGGTGGAGACCTCGCTCATGTAGACCTTTGGCGTTACCGAAGCCATGGTGCCACTGCTGGGGCAGGTGCCAAGCGCAGCCATCAGGCCGGCGTTGTCGTTGGTCTGATCGGTGGTGGGCTCGCCGCCGAGAGAGTAAATGTAGACCTGTGTCCCTGCCGTGCAGGTGTAGTCGCCGGTCACGCTGAACGCGCCGCTCTGGTTGGTGAGAACGTAGTAGTTGCCGTTGCTGTCGGCAGGGTTGCCGGTCGCACTGGTCATCAGCGACGTGGAGGCTCCACCGTAGGCCGTCGTGCTTGCTGCGTAGATGTAGATCTTCGCGTTCTGGATCGGCTGACGGCCGCCGAATACGGAGCCCTGAATGGTTCCGAGGGCCGTTTGGGTTGTGGCGGCGGGGATGGAAGAGTTCCCGAACGCGCAACCAGCTAAGAGCGCAGAGGCAGAATAAGAGAGAACGAGCAAAGACAACGACTGGAGTCGTTTCATGTGTAGGCGCACCTTGGGAGAAAATGCGCGACCCTTCCGCTAAAAAGGCGGTGCCAGATAGCTTCGAAGGTGAAGACGACGTTCATGCGTCGTCTTTCTGCTTCGGGAGCGTGACGGAGGAGGCGCGGTAATTCTTTGTGACTTTAGGAAGCGTGGGGGGCCCGAAGTATGAACTTTCGCCAATGCCTGGAGGTGGCAGGCCGCGACAGGAATATTGCATGCTGTCGTTCTTGAATATTTGACATAACTATATCGCAAAAAGAATGTTTTTCTGTAGTTACTACTTTTCTTACTTGATCGGAGTGATGCTCCTCTTTTGGCTATGTAGTTCTTTCTTCGATCAGTGCTCCGAAGTGCCTGAGGCGGAGGAACCGGCTATGATGGAGAGGTGCAGGCGGCCGGATGATCGCTGCTCCTCGCGCTTCGGTGTCGAGGAGGGGAGGAAAGTCCGAACTCCGCAGGGCAGTGTGCCGGATAACGTCCGGGACGCGAGCGTGAAGGCTCGTGGACGGCAAGTGCAACAGAAAGCAAACCGCCATCTTGTGCAAACAAGAGGGTAAGGGTGAAAGGGTGGGGTAAGAGCCCACCGCGTCGGCAGTAATGCAGGCGGCACGGTAAACCCCACACGGAGCAAGACCAAATAGGCAGGGAGATCGAGGCCACTCTTCAAGGCGCGATCACGTGGCGGCCCGTCACGTCCAGGCGAAGAGACGTCGCAAGACGAGCCGGAACCTGCGGGTAGGTTGCTTGAGCCAGTCAGTAATGGCTGGCCTAGAGGAATGATCGTCTAAAACAAAATTCGGCTTACGGGCCGCCTGCACAGTTACTAAAATGGACTTAGGTAACTTTTACCGTGTTACTCGATTTCCAGATGGTTTCAACGGGTGGGTGCGTTGGTGCCGCGGCTGGAATATAACGAAAATAGTATGTTTTTGTTGGCTGGAAAGATGAAGCCGTCGCGTAGAATCGCGGTAATTATGTTCCTTTCCATGCTGCAAATTTCCAGGCGAACGCTTGTTCCGTTGCTTGCCCTCGGTCTGTCCGTCTTTGTGGTTACGGGCTGCGGTATCGGTCCCGTGACAACGTCTGTGCCTGAGCAGTCGCTGAGTCTGCAGGGGCATGTGCATGGTGGAAACCAGCCTGTGTCGGGCTCTACGATTCAACTGTTTGAGGCGGGATCGACGGGAAATGCGTCGCAGGCTACGAACATTCTGACCTCGCCGGTGAGCACGGATGCGTATGGGGCCTTTCAGCTTACGGGGAAGTACAGCTGCGCGAGCAGCACCGACCAGATGTATCTGACGGCGACGCAGGGGAACCCGGGGCTGGGCTCTGGCGGCAACAATCCGGCGCTGGTGATGATGGCGGTGCTGGGTGACTGCGGCGCGTTGAATGCGAACACCTTCATCAATGTGAACGAAGTGACTACGGTAGCAGCAGCGTATGCTCTGGCACCGTTTGCGGGCGACTATGACCATATTGGCGCTTCGTCCACGAACCTGACCGGACTGCGGAACGCGATGCTGAATGTACAGCTGCTGGCGTCCACTGCGACGGGGCTTGTGCCGACGACGTTGCTTTCTACGCAGGTGATTGAGAGCGGCAAGCTTTATGCGCTGGCAGATGCGCTGGTGACATGTGTGAACTCGGATGGTGGAGCTGGCTGCACGCAGTTGTTTACGGCAGCAACGCCGTCGGGTGCGGCGACGCCGACGACGGTGTGGGGCGCGGTGATGAACATCGTGAAAAATCCCGGCAGCAATGTGGGAGATGTCTTCGACATTATTCCGCCGCAGGTGCAGTTTCCCACGACTCTGACGCAGGCGCCGAACGACTGGACGATGACGTTGACGGTATCTAATACGGGCTTTCTTTCGCCAACCGGGGTGGGCATCGATTCACAGGGTTATGTGTGGGCGGCAGGTTACAACGGGCAGGTTGCGGGCTTTACTCCGCAGGGCGTGCCGTTGACGGGCTCTCCCTACACGGCGAGCAACTTCTACGAAGCGTTCGCGCTTGCCATTGATCCCTCGGACAATGTGTGGACGGTATCGGAAGAACTCCCGGCGCATGGTTCGACGAAGGGGAGCGTTCTGAAGTTTGCGGGGGCGCAGTCGTCCTCGCCGGGAACGTTGCTTGCGCAGAGTTCCGATGCGAACCTCGACTTTCCTGAGTCCATTGCGGCCGATACGAATGGTTGGATCGATGTCGGTAACTATGCGAACGCTACGGTCACGATTCTGAATAGTGATGCGTCGACGCTCTACGCGGCGCTTGGTAGCGGAGTGTCTCCGGCAGCAATCTACCCTGTAGGGATTATTCCGGATGCAAATCACAATGTCTGGGTCGCGAACCAGTCAAGCTCGTTTGCTACGCATCTGAGCCTGGATAACACCGTGTTGTCGCAGCCAAGTTGCTGCGCGGGTACGGATGGAGTTGCAGAGGACGGCGCTGGGAATGTGTGGCTGTCGAACTTCTGGAACGGTTCGTTGAGTGAAGTTGCGCAGGATGGCACCGTGCTGGTTCGGCAGGCTGCTTCCGGTGGCCTGGTATCTCCGGCGGGGCTTACGGCGGATGCGGCGGGCAATGTGTGGGTGGCGAACTTCCACGGAAACTCCATATCGGGCATACACGGCAGCATGGACACAACGTACACGGCGGGTACGGGAATTTCTCCGTCCACTGGGTTCGGTCTGGATGCGTCTCTGGATCAACCGTTTTCGACAGCGGTGGATGCAAGTGGCAATGTCTGGGTATCGAACGAATATGCGAGTACCCTGGTGATGTTCTTTGGTCTGGCAACGCCAACGAAGACACCGCTGCTTTCGTATCGCACGGCGCCGTAGACGCTGTTCAACGCAGGATGAGATCGAGGCTGACCAGTTACTGGTCAGCCTCGATTTTTTATTGGCCTACATCGCTTCTTTGAGGCCCAGGCGAATGAGCCATGCGTTCATGGGCAGGCTCGTGGCGAAACCGCAGATCATGGCGGCCTGCATGGAGAGCCAGAAGCGCGGATCGAAGGCAGTGATACCAGGGATGAGTTTGCTGTGTGCCCAGGCCATCCACGCGTACATACCAATCTGGAAGGCGAGGATGGAGAGCGTGTCGGCCTTCATGGCGGCGACGATCACCTGTGCGGTGGAGAGTTCCTGTCTCATGGGGCGGATGGCGAAGTACTGGAACGCGATGCCGATGACCCATGCGGCGATGAAGTCGAGCGTAAAGCTGGTGAGCAGGGCAGAGCCGAAGAGGACAAGGCCTGTGGAGGCGAGGGCGAACTCGGAGAGGACGTCGGCGACGGTGCAGCCTGCGCCGCAGTGCGATGTCCCGGTGGCAACGGAGGCGAACGTGAGCTTTGGTTTGGCACCATGTGAAGGCATCTGCATTTCGCTGTGGTCCTGCCTGTGGCTGTGGGCGCGCTTGCGGCCGAGCAGGAAGTAGGCAGGCAGAGCCAGAACGCTGAAGTACAGCGCGGTGAGCGGCCAGACGATGTTCATCACTCCCATTGGCTGCGGGTGGCGGAACTCATCGAACGCAATGATGGCCGCGGAGAGTACGGCGAGCGAAAGAGAGATCCACGCGAGCGTAATCATGTGCATACCTTTGGTGTGATGCATACGAAGGCCGAGAGAGGTGCGTCTAATGGGCAGAGATGCTGAAGCGCTGCATGATCGTAGTCGCGATGCTGATGTCTGGTTGTGCTGACGTTTCTGCACAACATCGACCGGCCGCGCCGTTTGTGCTGCAGACGCACCGCATGGACGTGGATGTGGATGGCGCTCCGCGAGCCTATGGGCCGCCGGGGCTGGCGACGCTCGATACGTTTGAGGATGCCCACGCGCAGCGGCGCAAACACGCGCCGATTGTGGGCTATCTGACGGAGCATGGGGAGCCGGTGGTGCAGGGGCCGAAGGATCCAGCGCCAGGCTTTTATGTTTCGCAGACGACGTTTGAGGATGAGACGCGCGCCGAGCATGACCCGACGCGGTATGTCGATGCAACGCGTATCAGCTACGTCGTTTTAGGCGATGAAGCTCGTCGGCGCGGCGCGAGGATCGGCGACTTTGTTGCGGTGTATTCACGACGCAAGAAGACGTGCGCGTATGGCGTTGTAGGGGATGCGGGGAACCCGTCGGGCGATGAAGGGTCGTTACATTTACTGCGGTCGCTGGGCTATGCGTTTCATGATGGGCGTAATGAGTCGGTGGAGGGGCGGGATATTCTGATCCGCTTTTATCCGCGATCGAATGCGAAGAGCGTATTCTTTCGCCAGCAGTCGATGCTGGATGCAGCGGCGAAGAAACGCGGTGTGAGCTGCGACTTCTCGGCGGTCATTGCATCGAAGAGGTAATCGCCCGTTGTGTTGGCGCGGAGCGTTCGTATACATCGTTGATCTTGTCATTGTTGCCTGCACGCTATGGGCGTGTGCTGAAGGCACGGAACCGACGCAAGGAGAATCCTACTCATGGAATATCGTCAACTTGGCCGCTCTGGCCTTACCGTTCCCGAACTCTGCTTTGGTACAGGAACGTTTGGTGGAAGCAATGAGTTCTTCAAGGCATGGGGAACGACGCAGGACAAAGAGGCCGCGCGGCTGATCGATGTCTGCATGGAAGCGGGTTGCAACTTCTTCGATACCGCGGATGGCTACTCGGAAGGCAACAGCGAGATTGTTCTGGGGAAGGCGATCTCGCATTTGAACCGCGAGGATGTGCTGATCTCGACGAAGGCAACGTTCCGCCAGGGACCGCAGTTGAACAACGTGGGTAGCTCGCGCTATCACCTGGTGCAGTCGCTGGAGAAGTCGTTGAAGCGGCTGAATACGGATTACGTGGATGTGTATCACATGCATGCGTTCGATGCGTTGACGCCGCCGGATGAGATGCTTTCGACGCTGGACAACTTTGTGAAGTCGGGGAAGGTCCGCTACATTGCGTGCTCGAATTACTCGGGCTGGCACCTGATGAAGTCGTTGAGCGTGAGCGAGCGTTATGGCTGGTCGAAGTATGTCGGGCACCAGGTGTACTACTCGCTTGTAGGCCGCGATTATGAGTGGGAGTTGATGCCGTTGGCGCAGGCTGAAGGTGTGGGCGCGCTGGTGTGGTCGCCGCTTGGCTGGGGACGTTTGACGGGCAAGATTCGTCGCGGACAGCCGCTGCCAGAGGGTAGCCGCCTGCAGAGCAAGATGGCGCATGACGCAGGTCCGACGCCGGACTGGGAACTGGTCTATCGTGTGGTGGATGCGCTGGACGAAGTGGCGAAGGAGACGGGCAAGACGGTTCCACAGATTGCGCTGAACTGGCTGCTTGGGAAGCCGACGATCTCGACGCTGATCATTGGTGCTCGCAATGAGGACCAGTTGAAGGCGAACCTTGCCTCGGTGGGCTGGAAGCTGACGCCGGAGCAAACGGAGAAGCTCGATGTGGCGAGCCGCGTGCCGTTGGCGTATCCGTATTGGCACCAGGTGCAGCTGAAGGAGCGGAATCCGTTTCCGGTGGAGCAGGTGTTGGTTTAAAGGGAGTAGGAAGTAGGGCGAGGCGAGGCTCAAAAGCCTCGCCTCTTTGTTTTGCTTGCTTGAAAAGGTGAGATGGTCAGTATCTTCTATCTCTGCGGTGGATACCACACCAGACCTCGGGGCCTGAAGGCCTGAAGATTTGCAGTCTAACGGCAGGGCTGAAGCCCTGCCCTACCGGTTGTGCCTTTCCGTGTTTCCCCTTGCCTAGCCTTTCCGTGGTTTCCGCCGTCTAGCCTTCGTGCAGATTCTTGCCGTGGTTCTCCGGGCCAAAGATCATGAGGACGAAGAGGGCGGTGATTACCGTGAGCTCGAAGCCTGCGAGTGCCCAGGAATAGCCGAAGTGTTCGCGCAGGAAGTTTTGTAGCGGGGATACCGGCGATGAGAGCAGAACGCCGAGTTGGTAGACGAAGCCTGCGAAGAGGCCGCGGATCGCGCTTGGCGAGAGCTCGTTCAGATGGGCAGGGATGACGCCGAACGCGCCTTGTACGCCAGCCTGCATCAGGATGGCTCCAAGGGTGATCGCGAAGACCGTTCCGCCAAACGCCCAGGAGTGCATCGCGAGCAAGCAGAGTACGAGCGCGACCATGATGCCGTAGCGGCGGCCGATGCGTTGCGAGAGCTGCCCGATGATGAGCGCGCCGACGATCGCGCCGAGGTTGTAGAGGACAGGGATGCCGAGCGAGGCCTTCATCCCCATGAGCGTCATGCCGTGCATGAAGGGCAGCGTGCGCAGGAAGTCGGGGTAGAGGTCCTGCGTGCCGTGCGAGAGCGAGGTCATGCAGGCCATGAGGAGGAGCAGGTAGGTGAAGCGTTTGCCGTTGCTTGCCAGTGCGCGGAAGATATGGCCCATCGAAGGCATCTTCGTGCGTTCCCAGGCGTTGGACTCCGGCGCGAAGAGCGTGAGCAGCACGATGAGCGCGGCGAGGACTGTGCCGACGAAGAACATGGCGTGCCAGCCAAAGCTCGGTGCGACGAACTGCATGGCTAAGGCGGCCAGCAGGTAGCCGGAAGGGTAACCTGCCTGCATGAGGCCGCTGAGGACGCCGCGTTTGGCGCGTGGGGCTGACTCCATGGCGTAGGACGCGCCGATGCCCCAGTAGCCGCCCATGCCGATGCCGTAAAGGCAGCGGCAGAGGAGGAAGAGCACGTAGGTGGGCGCGAGGCCGGAGCAGACGGTGATGGCGGAGAAGTAGATGACGCAGGCGATGAGCGGGCGTTTGCGACCGAACTTGTCGGCCAGCGCGCCGAAGAGCAGTGCCCCGACGGGACGCATGGCGAGCGTGAGTGTCATGGTCCAGAGGATGGCGCCTTTGGAGACGCCGTAGCGGGCCATGAGTTCGGGGAAGAGGAAAACGACGACGAAGAAGTCGAAGGCGTCGAGAATCCAGCCGAGGATGCCGGAGGCGACGGCGAAGGGCCAGCCGGGGGTGGTGATTTCAGGAGCGTTCGAGTCGTCGGCGAGATGCATGTGCGGAAGGGTATCGCATGGATGCAACGATGCGCAGCAGGAAAGCTTTAGAGCGAAACGTAGCTGGAGGCATCCCCGAACGGCGTAGTGTGAGTCTGAAGATCAGAAGGACGCTTTAGGATGTTGTGAAAGCGGAATCATCCTTTGCACGTGTTTTGCAGTCGTTAGCTCGCAAGCTCTGCACCCTTGTTGTGTCGACCTGTTTGTGTCGAAATGGACCGCGGCCTCTAACAGGCGCCTGTACCGTGGTCTTTCGTAATAAAAGCGCCGAGGCTTTCTTGATGGAATTTCATATTCGCCGGGATTTGCGTGACAGGCTTGCGCTGGACGACGTGTTGTTTGGCTATACGGGCAATGTAGTGTTTGCCAACGTTGCCGCGAGCCGCAAGCTGGCGCAGCAACTGAACACGGTGCGCGATGCGGAGAATGATCCTGACCGGCTGGTGAACGCGGGTGCTCTGTTTGCAATGGGGCTGATCGATGAGTTGAACCACGCGCTGATTGCGAAGTACCGGCGTGAGATGGACCCGCAGGTGTTGCGCGATGCGCTGGTGTGGCTGGCGGGCAAGATCGAAAAGACGTCTTCGCAGTCGCTGGAGAGGCTGCTGCTGAAGTTTACGGAGATCTTTCCGGGCGTCAGTGTGTATCGCGGCGAGCAGACGGCGGCGGAGTGGTTGAGCAAGGCCACGGAAGGAATGCCGAACCGTGAAGCGGCGCTCGAAGAGTTGCTGCTGCTCTGGCTGGCGAATCAGAATCCGGCGCTGAAGAGCTTCAAAGAGCTGTTTGCGGACGGCGATCTAGGGCAGGGCACGGCGTATACGCAGGTGACGGGTGGGTTCCCGGATTACTTCAAGACGCGCCCACCGGTGGCGGCGGAGCTGGGTTCCCTGCTGGATGTGCTGCGCGCGCCGATGCTGGCTTCGCCGGAGTCGCTGACAGGGCAGTTGGATTACATCCGCACGCATTGGTCGGATGTGCTGGGCGCGGATTTGAAGCGCGTGCTGCTGGCGATCGACACGCTGCGCGAAGAGGACATCGCGATCTGGATGCGGTTCAACCCGGCCAAGCCGGATTGGTATCGGCATGGTGCTCCGGGGCGTGGTGGTGAGGGCTTCGTTGGAGATGAGTACGTTGGCTTTGAAGACGAGTGGACGACGGATGCGCAGGGGCGGCGGGTGCGTCGCTACGCCGCCGGGTACCAGGCTCCGCTGAATGAGTACGAGGCGTTCTCGGCTGACCAGGCGTGGATGCCGAACGTGGTGATGATGGCGAAGAGCACCTATGTGTGGCTCGAGCAGCTATCGAAGAAGTACGGTCGGCATATTCATCGGCTGGACCATGTGCCGGAGGAAGAGCTGGCACTGATGGCCGATCAGGGCATCACGTCGTTGTGGCTGATTGGCCTGTGGGAGCGTTCGATTGCTTCGCGCACGATCAAGCATCTGCGTGGGCACACGGACGCGGTGGCGTCGGCGTACTCGCTGAAGGACTACACGATTGCGGGTGATCTGGGTGGCTATGAAGCGTACGAGCGGTTGAAGCAGGCTGCGGCGCGGCATCGGATTCGGCTGGCGAGCGACATGGTGCCAAACCACATGGGCATCGATTCACCGTGGGTGATTGAGAACCCGGAGGCGTTTCTCTATCGTTGGGAGTCGCCGTATCCGAGCTACAGCTTCAACGGGCCGGACCTTTCGACGGACTCGCGCGTGGAGATCAAGCTCGAAGACCACTACTACGACCAGTCCGACGCGGCGGTTGTGTTTCGGATTCATCACCATGGTGATGGCGCGACGCGGTATATGTACCACGGCAACGATGGCACAACGTTTGCGTGGAACGATACGGCGCAGTTGGACTACTCGAAGGCCTGGGTGCGCGAGCAGGTGATGCAGACGATTCTGCATGTGGCTCGCATGTTCCCGATCATTCGCTTCGACGCCGCGATGGTGTTGGCGAAGCGACATGTGCAGCGGCTGTGGTTCCCACTGCCGGGTGCGGGTGGGTCGATTCCTTCGCGTGCTGAGAGTGCGATGAGCGACGAAGAGTTCAACGCTCTGATGCCGCATGAGTTCTGGCGCGAGGTGGTGGACCGCGTCGCGGTGGAAGTGCCCGGAACTCTGCTGCTGGCGGAAGCGTTCTGGATGCTCGAAGGCTACTTTGTGCGCACGCTGGGGATGCATCGTGTGTACAACTCGGCGTTCATGAACATGCTGCGCGATGAAGAGAACGCGAAGTATCGCAGCTATCTGAAGAAGACGATTGAGTTCGATCCGGACATTCTGAAGCGGTATGTGAACTTCATGTCGAATCCGGATGAGCGCACGACGATCGACCAGTTTGGATCGGGCGACAAGTGCTTTGGTGTGGCGACGTTGATGTCCACGCTGCCGGGGTTGCCGATGTTTGGGCACGGGCAGATTGAAGGCTATGGCGAGCGCTATGGCATGGAGTTCAAGCAGGCCAAGATGGACGAGCGGCCGAATGAAGGGCTGGTCGCGCGACACCAGGCAGAGATTGCGCCACTGCTGAAGAAGCGTTACATCTTCGCGGAGAGCGCGAACTTTGTACTGTATGACTTCTGGGGCGATAACGGCGCGGTGGACGAGAACGTCTTTGCGTACTCAAACAATTTTTATGGTGAGCGGTCGCTGATTTTTTACAACAACAGCTATGGTTCGCGACGCGGAACGATTCACAACTCGGCAGCGTCAATGGATAAGGGGTCGGGGCAGTTGCGACAGCGGTCGCTGGCGGATGGGCTGGCGTTGCCATGGGACGATGCGTTGTTTGTGGCGTATCGCGATCATACGAACGGCCTGGAGTACATCCGCCGTGCCAATGATTTTCATCGCAATGGTATGACGCTGGATCTGCGCGGCTATCAGTATGCCGTGTTGCTGGATTGGCGTGAGCTGCGGTCGACGGCGGAGTATCCGTGGGAGCCGCTGTGCGATTCGCTGAACGGTGCGGGCGTGTACTCGCTGGATGAGTCGCTGAAGCGGCTGCGGCTGCGGCCGTTGCATGAGGCGATGCGTGCGGTGCTGGCTCCGACGGAGCTTGAAGCACTGGGGATGCTGGCAGAAGAAGAGTGCGCGAAGCCGATGAGCGGTGAGTTAGAGAAGGATGTTCGTGTGGTGGCGTTTGCTGCGCGCGCTAAGGCGTTCTTCGAGCAGGTGAAGGTGTATCTGCCGGGCGCAAGTGTGGCGAAGGGCGAGAGCTGTGAGGCCTTGCTGGCTGCGGCATTACGTTTGCCGACGCTGGAGCGCGGCTTCTCGACGGCGTGGCCGAGCGTGACGCGTAAGGTAGTGCCTTCGGAAGAGCGCAGCGTGCTCGCATGGGCACCGGTTCTGGCATGGGTGCTGCTGCATAGTGCTCCGCTGGGGGCAAGCCCTGTGGTGGCGTTCGATTCGCTGGGGCTGCGAGAGGCGTTGGCTGAGGTATTCACCGCAGTTGGGCTGGAAGGTGAACGCGTCTGGCAGGCGGCGGCGATGGTTCGGTTGCTCCTTGCGACGAAAGCCAATGCGGTTGCAAGCGAGACGTTCTGGCAGGATGGCGATGTGCGTTGGCTGGTCGGTGCGAATGAGCACGACGGCGTGACGTATGTGAACCAGGAGCGCTTTGAAGAAGTCTTGTGCTGGCTTGCTGTGCCAGAGCTTGTTGCTGGACAGGTCGCCGCTGCGGAGACGTTTGTTACCGGTGCGGCAAAGGCGATGAACGCCGCTGGCTACGACGCCAAGGCGTTCCTGCGAGGGGAGGCTGTGGCTGTGCCGGTGACGTCGGTTGCGAAGAAAGCGGTTGCGAAATCAGCGGCGAAGAAGGCTCCGGCAAAGCGTTCGACGAAGGTGGCTTCAACAGACGTTGGGACGACGAGCGAAGACCCAAAGGCAGAGACGCTCGCAGCGAAGAAGCCTGCGGCGAAGAAGACCGCAACGAAGAAAAGCGTGGCAAAGAAAGCTGCCGTGAAGAAGCCGAAGACGAGTTAGGGCGGATGCTTTCGCTGAAGAAATGGAACGGGGCGCAGCATATTGCTGCGCCCCGCTCCATTTCTCGGTCGAGGGTTAGTTGATTTCGAAGACAGCGTAGACCGTGGCTGAGGTTTCGATCTGACGCGGGTTGATCGCGAGTGGAGCGGGGGCTGCGGCGAAGGAGCGACTGGCCATTGCGAGGTTCATGACCTTGGGCATCGGACGAACGGGCTCGGCGTCGACAGAGTTGTTGGCATAGAGCAGCACGCCGAGTTTTACGTTGAGGCCGGTCGCCATCGCTTCGGCTTGCGAGTGCGCTTGCTGCAAGGCCTTTGTGGCGGCTGCGGCCTGCGCCGCGTTTGGGTCGCGGAGGCTCCAGTCGATGCTGCCACCTTCGTTGGCCCCTGCCTTGGTAGCGAGATCGAGCACGCGGGCCCCATCGTCGGCTTTGGCGCGCACGGTCCAGCTTTGGGTGACCTGCCAGGCGCGGGCGAGCTTCTCGGTGGGAGAGAGTTTTTCCAGTTGGTAGGGCTGTGTTTCGGCTACCTGCTGGTTCGCGCTTTCGATGTCTGCGGAAGCGACACCGGCCTTCTTCAGCGCGTCGATGATGGCGTTTGAGGTGCGCGAGGCGCTGGCGTAGGCGGCGTCCTTGTCCGGGCCGTAGGCGATGAAGCCGATGTGGACGGTGGCGACGTCGGCCATCTGCATGACTTTCGCCGTGGAGTTGATGGCGATGGAGCGTGTGGTGCGGTCGAGCTTGAACTCCGGCTGTTGCGCGGCGAGCGGAAGCGCGACGGCGACTGAGAGTGCGATGGTGGCGAGTGTGGCGCGGAGTGTCTGCGTGAGCTTCATGGGGTTAGTCCTCCCGGCTCGCTTTTTCAAGAATGTTGGCGAGCGTTTGCTTGTGCTTCGGTTGCTGAGACTCTTTGTCGCGGGTGTTGGGAAGCACGCGTTCGGAGGGCGGGGTGCCGAGTCGTTCGCGGGCGTTGGCCTTTACAGCTTTGACCGCGGTAAATTGTGCGGGACGTTTGCGTTTCGCCATAGCGTGCTTGAGGGTATCGCGAATTGTGTTGAGGCGACAGGCGTATTCTGGGTTCGACGAAGAGAAGAGGGCCTGCTCGCATGGATGAACGCGGATTTTTTGACGAAAAGCTGATGCCCAAGAACCATGTGCTGACCTGTCCGCACTGCCTGCAGCAGGAGGAGTACCAGGTGACGTGGCTGGTTCGGCGCAAGCGCCAGCAGCCACCGCAGGGGGCAGATTCCGAGACGATGGCGAAGTTTCGGAAGGCGCAAAGCTACATGGTGCGGCGTGATGACGTGATCGGCTGCAAGAATGTGCGCTGTCGTAAGCGCTTTGAAATCGAAGGGATACAGTCCGTGGCCTACATGCAGGAGGCTGCGACGGGGACCGTGGAAGACCGTGCGGCGAGGCTGAAGGCCGCGTTCGGCCGACGGAACGCCGGGGGCTGAGCGGGGGAACCACGATAGTAAACATCCGGATGAAGTGCTGGTTGAAGTGTTAGGGAAGAGTAAACAGCGTTTCGGTCCGGGCCGGTGAGTGTGGTGTAATGGAGAGGTCGAGGCTGCGCCGAGCGCGTGCCTCATTCGAACGCACAGGAGCATTTGCAGACCGATGGCCAATCTGAACATTCCCGCCGAAGAGCGCAACCTGGTCCCCGCAGAAGTGGCGCAGCTTGATCGTCGCCGCCGTCGCGGACAGCTTCTGCTGGTGATGGGCTTCCAGTTCGCACTGGTTACCATCTTCCTGACGCTGTGGAGCGGACAGGATCTGACGTACTCGCCGGGCTGGGTTCACCCGATGTTTTATTGGAACTGCATCGTAGGGATTGCGTCGGCGACGTGCCTGATCTCGGGCATCAAAATGCGCCGCGGCCTTCCGGAGTTCTTCAGCTACTAAGCCGCAGGAGGCGTTTGCCTCTGAAGCTTCAAGAAAAGCTCGCCCTCACTCCGGCGGGCTTTTGTTTTACAGAAATTGCGACTTTCTCCAGCCACGGAACGTCTGTGTCTGGAACGAGCTTTTTATTTCTATGCAGCGATATCTCTTTCAGCAGGGCGAACTTCGGACGCCGCAGCCCATGTGGCTACGGTGCCTGACGATGTTTGCGCTGGTGATGATCGCTGTCATTGGTACGGTGCAGGCTGTACATATCCACGGCGATCTGTTGCCACACGCCAAGGCGGAGCTTCATGCTCCGGCGCTTTCGTCGCAGATGCTTGGCGGCGAAGAGCGCTGCCCGTTGTGCGTGGGTATGCACATGACGATGCCGACTCGCGCTATCCAGTACATGGTGGTGGAGTTGCTGGCACCGACGCTGCTGGTGGAGCAGGCGACGATTCGCCGCGCGACGCTGTGGCATTCTGCGTGGTGGAGTCGGCCTCCACCTGTGCAGGCAAGCTAACGCTTCAACGAAGGGTTCTATATAGACATCAAGCCGTTGCGTTTTGCAACGACGTGGTGGTGCACCCTTTGCTTCACGCAGTTCCTGCGCGGTCGTTTGCCGACGCCATGAATGCTGCTCGCGTTTTCTCTTTTTGCCCGTACATAGTGAGGCTTTCCATGCATCTTCCTTCGCAGAAGACGATCTTTCGTATCGTCTCCGCAATGTTTCTTTTCTTCATCGCCATCGTTGGCGTCCAGGCGCAGGGCAACTCCGGCAGCCTGAACGGAACGGTTGTGGACCCGAGCGGCGCAGTTGTTCCCGGCGCGACCGTTACGTTGCAAAACACTGTTACCGGCTACTCCCGCAAGACGACCTCGGATGCTTCGGGCTCGTTCCTGCTGACGAACATCCCGTTCAACTCCTACATCGTGTTGGCGAAGGAAGCGGGCTTTTCTGCTGGCCGCGAAGAGGTGCAGATCAACTCGGCCGTGCCGAAGTCGTTGAAGGTAACGCTGCTGGTGGCATCGGACACGACGACCGTAACGGTGGACGCACCGGTGGATCTGGTGGAGAACGATCCTCACTTCCACACGGACATCGATCGCTCGATGCTGGAGCGTATGCCGATTGAAAGCGCGACGTCTGGTTTGAGCGCGATTGTGACGCAGGCGTCGCCGGGTGTGGCTGCGGATTCAAACGGCCTGATGCACGGGCTTGGCGACCATGCTGAGAACTCGTTTTCGATTGATGGACAGCCGATTACGGACCAGCAGAGCAAGGTGTTCTCGAACCAGGTTCCGGCAGCGGCGATTCAGTCGCTGGAAGTGATTGGTGGTGCGCCTCCCGCAGAGTACGGCGATAAGACATCGCTGGTTGTGAAGGCAACGACGCGCTCGGGACAGGGTGTTACCACGCCAACCGGTAGTGCAACGCTGGGCTATGGTTCGTTCGGTTCCAGCAGTGCGGCGTTCGATGTGTCTTACGGCGGCAAGAAGTGGGGCGAGTTCTTTGCGGTGGACGGTCAGCAGACCGGACGCTTCCTGGATGCGCCAGAGTTTGCCGTGATGCACGACAAGGGCAACGAAGCGAACGTCTTCGATCGCTACGACTACCAGTTCAATAACAACGACTCTATCCACATCAACTTCCAGTACACGCGCTCGTGGTTCCAGACGCCGAACTCGTTTGCAAATCTGAATGTGCTGGATGCGAATGGTAACAACGTAGGCGACACGGATCAGAAGTCCAAGATCGGCACGATCAACTTCTCGCCGACGTGGACGCATGTGATCAACAACGATAGCGTGTTCAACCTGGGTGTGTATGTCCGTCGTGACTCGTACAACTACTACGGCAGCAAGAACCCGTTGGCGGATTATGCCGAGGACCAGCAGCAGGAGGCCGTAAATCAGGCTCGCTCGTTGCTGAACTGGGGGACGCATGGCGATGTCTCCTATGTGCACGGTGTTCACAATGCGAAGATCGGCGTGTCGTATACACAGACCTTGCTGGATGAGCACGACAACCTCGGCATCGTTGATCCGACGTTGAATGATCCGACGAGCTCGACGTATAACCCCGACCTTGCGGGCTATGACCTTACGCGTGGTGGAGGGTTTTACAACTGGAACGGCCACACGGTCGTAAAGCAGTTCGCGGCCTATGCTCAGGACGCGATCACGCTGCGCGACTGGCAGTTCAACTTCGGCATTCGTGGCGATGTGTACAACGGCCTGACGATTCAGCGTATGCCTGAGCCGCGCGCGGGCTTGTCGTACACGTTCAAGAAGTCCGGCACGGTGCTGCGTGCAAGCTATGCGCGTACGCAGGAGACACCGTTCAACGAGAACCTTGTGTTGTCGTCGAAGGGCTGCGCCGATCCGGTGATCTACGGCATCTTCCAGACGATCAGCGGTTGCAACTCTCAGAGCGTGACACCGTTCAACCCTGGCTTCCGCAACGAGTTCCACGCAGGTCTGCAGCAGGCTATCGGCAGGCACTTTGTGATGAACGCCGAGTACATCTGGAAGTACACGCACAACGCGTATGACTTCAGTGTGCTGGGTGCGACGCCGATTACGTTCCCGATCGAATGGCACAACTCGAAGATCCCGGGCGTTGCTCTTTCGGCAACTCTCACGGATGTGAAGGGTATCAGTGTTCGCTTCAACGCTTCGAGCGTGGCTGCGCGCTTCTTCAACCCGCAGATCGGTGGCGTGGGTGCAACGCCGGTGAGCACGAACGTGGGCATCTCCAATGGCTTTGCTCCGTTCCGCATCGACCATGATGAGAAGTTCAACCAGACGACGAATATCCAATACAACATGCCGTTCCGCAAGAGCCTTTGGTACTCCATGAACTGGAAGTACGATTCGGGTCTGGTGGCTGGCGCAACACCTTGCTACAACCCCAACGGCGTGAACACGGACTGCGATCCGTCGACGGCGATTACGATCAATGGCCAGCCGGGCATTGATCTGAGCGGGCTTTCGGCTGATCAGCAGTTCCAGGCTGGGCTGTCGTGCAATGGTGTTGCGGCTACACCGACACAAGGCATCATGACGAACGGTCTGGCGCAGTGCCCGGTGGCTGAGTTGAAGTCGTCGCTGCTGAAGCTGCCGGCGATCAACACGGAGGATGCGGACCACAATCCTTCGCGTGTGCAGTCGCGCAACCTCTTTGACATGGCGCTGGGCGATGACGATATCGCTCACTTCGGCAAGGGCGCGCGCTACAAGATTGCAGGGCACGTTACTGCGATCAATGTCACGAACAAGTATGCGCTGTACAACTTCCTCTCAACGTTCTCGGGCACGCACTACGTGACACCGCGAACGGTGACGGGTGAGTTGTCACTCCGCTTCTAACGCTGAGAGAACACCAACAACAAAGCCCGCCAGTGATGGCGGGCTTTGTTTATTGGGGGGCCGCTATGAGGTCGGGGGCGACGAGGGGAATCCCAAGCCCGCGGTCGAAGCTGACGGGGGATTGTTCGAGGGCGCGGATGATCTCTGGCGAGTTGGAGGTGAACTGCCAGCAGACGGCGTCGCTGGCAACGACGGTGCAGACGGTGGCGAGTTCCATCTCATGGCCGCGGAAGTCGCCTTTGCGAAGCTGGCCCTGGAGGAGAAATGCGTCACGCGCACCGATTTTGTACGCGATGGGTTTCCTTGTTTTGCCGCCGCGTTTTTTGTAGCCTTTGCCGATGCCTTCGATGAGTCCGTGCAGGGTCGCGGTTGTGGGTTCCAGGTGGCTGCACTGAAGGTCGATGGCGAAGACAAAGAGGTTGGAGTGGGAGTCATCTTCCAGGTCGTCGGCGCCAAGTAGCGAGTGCATGCAGTGGAGCGCTTGCTTGTCTTTCTCCTCTGCGATATCGGTGTTGGTTTGCAGGATGGCTTCAACGCGTGGCTGCGCTTTGGCGAAGGTGCCGGGGTAGGTGTACTCGATGTGCCGCTTGTCGTCGTGGAAGGTGATGGAGGGCAACAGGTTGAAGCGGCTGACGTCTTCGGGGATGGCTGCGGTGGGGGCGTCTTTGCCGAAGGTGAGGGGAAGGGCTGCGAGCCGACGGACCTTGCTGGCGCTGGACGATATGAAGACCATGCAGGTGAGGTCGAGGTTTGTGGGCAGGCACATGGCTTCGCCGAAGAGGATGCCGTGGTTGGCCTGCGAGTAGACGTTGCCCGTGGTGATGCCCGCGGTGCGTGTGCCGAGGGTGTAGTCCATCGGCGAGGCCATGGTCTCTTTGCCGTTGCCGTGCAGCATGTTTTTGAGCAACATGCCGCTGGTGGAGCGAACACGATCCTGTGTGAGGGGATGCTGCTCGAAGCACTCGCCGTTGTAGCGATAGAGGAAGATGCGGCGAACGGAGATGGCGTCGAAGGCGTAGAGCTGCAGTTGGACACAGGGCTTGCCTGCGGCGGATTTGCTCTTGCTGTTGCTGTTGATCCTGGCGAGCAGGTCGGTGCGCGAGCGAATGCCGTCGGGCAGGTCGAAGCTGAGGTCGGCTTCAGGGAGCACGACGTGGCTGGGACCGAAGGTTGGTTCGGTCACCTCGTCCAGCTTGTCGTCGTGCTTTTCTGCTGGAGCCTGGATTGCCGGGGTCTGGATCGCCGGAGGCGCAGCAGGGCTGGTTTGCTGCGGCGCAGGCAAGGGGGAAAGCAGGAGTGCAAGGGCGCTGAACAGAAGCATCATGAGAGTGTTTGAGCATAGTAGCACCGCGACCTGCTAGGCTTTTGCTGTGTTGATCTTGCGAAGATTCACCGCCGTTGGCGCGGCCTTATTGCTGAGTACCGGAACGCTGGCGCAGGATGTGAAGCCTGCTGTCTCGCCGCTGACTCGTACGGAACAGATTATTCAGGCGCTGGACCTTCATCCGCTGGCTCGTGAAGGCGGGCTGCGCGGCGTGATTGGGCGGACACTGCCGGAGGCGGTGATCGAGGGCAAAGCGATGGCGGTGGAGAGCCGTAACTACGCGATGCTGACCCGCTTGTACCCTGCGCACTACCTGCATCGGCTGGAGTCTGAGGAGACGCACATCTTGGTCGAAGGCGGGCCGGTGGAGGTCTTCATCCTGTGCCCGAGCGGGCACATGGAGCAGGACCGCATGAGCCGCAACTTTACTGCGGGCGAAGATGCCGTGGTGCCTGTGCCGGCTGGTTGCTGGCAGGCAGAAAGGCTTGCTCCGGGCGTGGATTATGCGCTGATGGTGAGCACGCAGGCGCCGGAGTGGCGCAGCGATCGGGTGCGCGTGGGCGCCGGGCCGGATTGGGTGCGACGCTATACGGGCAAGGCTCCGTGGGCGACGCCGGAGCTGCTGCGAGAGCTGATCGGACCGAACTGGCAGCCATAGAAGATACGAGCAGCAGAAAGGCCGCAGAGCGATTGCTTTGCGGCCTTTCTGCTGGCGTTTGGAGAGCTTACTTGCGCTTCCAGCGCACGCCGTCTTTGCCGTCCTCAAGCACGATGCCCTTTTCGAGCAGTTCGTTGCGGATGGCGTCGGCGCGGGCGAAGTTGCGCTGACGCTTGGCCAGCGTGCGTTCGGCGACGAGGGCGTCGATATCAGCGTCGGTGAAGGAACCCGCACCGAACTGTGCGAGCACTTCGGGGGACGCTTCTTCGAGGCGGCCCTCGCTTTCGGCCCATGCCAGGGCTGCTTTGGTGAGCTCGGCGTCGTGGTCTTCCAGCACGGCGAAGATGGCATCGAACTTCGCCAGCAGCGCGAGCGTGGCGTCGGCGTCGGCGCGGGTCAGCTTGCTGGCGTCGGCTGCAGCGTTGACGATGCGCAGCACGTCGAAGATCGCGGCGCGCGCTTCGGCGGTGTTCAGGTCGTTGTTCAGCGCTGCGGTGTAGTTCTCTTCGCCCTTGCGGATCGCGTCGGCGATTGCGGTGTCGGCTGCGGGAACGTCCTGCCAGGTACCGGTGAGCACGCGCTGGTAGAAGTTGCGCAGGCGCTCGATGGCGTTGGTCGATTCGGTGAGGCCGTCGAAGGTGAAGTTGAGCTGGTGGCGGTACGGCACCGAGAGGAGAAGGAAGCGGATCGCGGAGGCGCGATGGCCCTTCAGCAGCAGGTCGCGGAGCGTGTAGAAGTTGCCTTCGCTCTTCGACATCTTCTTGCCTTCGACGAGCAGGAAGCGGACGTGGAACCAGTGGCGTGCGAAGGGCTGGTGTGAGGCGCACTCGCTTTGGGCGATCTCGTTCTCGTGGTGCGGGAACATGAGATCTTCGCCGCCTGCGTGGAGGTCGAAGGAGTCGCCGAGGTACTTCATCGCCATTGCCGAGCACTCAATGTGCCAGCCGGGGCGGCCGTCGCCGAGCGGCGTGCTCCAGGAGGTTTCGCCGGGCTTGGCGGCCTTCCAGAGAGCGAAGTCGCGGGCTGCGTCCTTGTCGTACTCATCGACGTCGACGCGAGCGCCGTCTTCGATGCCTTCGAAGTCCTTCTTGGAGAGCTTGCCGTACTCGGGGAACTTTGCGATGCGGAAGTACCAGGAGCCATCCGGGCCTTTGTAGGCGATGTCTTCGCTGGCAAGCCGTTCGATGAGCGCGACCATATCGTCGATGTGCTCGGTCGCGCGTGCGATGGCTTCGGGGCGCTCGACGCCGAGAGCGTCCATGTCTTCAAAGAACGCCTGTTCGAACTTCGCAGAGTACTCCGCGATGGGCTTGCCTGCGGCGGTGGCGTTGCGGATGATCTTGTCGTCCACGTCGGTGACGTTCATGACGTGGCGCAACGTGAGTCCGCTCAGCCGCGCAACGCGGCGCAGCACGTCGACGTGGAGGAAGGTGCGGAAGTTGCCGATGTGGCCGTAGTCGTAGACGGTGGGTCCGCAGCAATAGAAGCGGAAGGTCTGACCGTCGGTGGCGAAGAGCGGCTCGATTTTGCCGGAGAGAGTATTAAAAAGTTGAACGGGCAAGGTCACAGATCTTTCGCTTGGACTTGGGGCGCGGCATACGCGCGGATCGTGTCTTATTCTAGCGGTTCGCGGCGTATCGACCTACCGCTGGCCGCCATATCGGGATTTTTGAATGCCTCTGCGGACGCCAAGTGTTTGCGGTGGTCGTCTGGTGACGGAACAAGGTACAAGCTCTACCCCAGCCGCAGTTGCGGTGTTGGTTCGAGCGTGTCGGGGGTGAACTGGGAGCAGAGGAGCTTGGGCCATGCGGCGGCGGCGATCATCGCGGCGTTGTCGGTGGAGAGGGCGATCTGTGGGAACGCGATAGGAAGCTTGCGCTTTGCGGCTTCTGCGGACATCTCGGCGCGCAGGGCGCTGTTGGCGGAGACGCCGCCGGAGACCACGATGGAGCGCGCGCCGAAGTGCTCGGCGGCTGAGAACGACTTGCGCAGCAGGTTCTTGACGACCGCGTGCTGGAAGCTGGCGATGAGGTTCAGCGTGGGCTGGTCGAACTCGGCACGGACGGCGGCGAACGCTTCGGGGTCGGAGGGTTTCTGCGTCAGCAGGCCGCGCTGGCGCAGGCTCTGTTCGCGTTCGGCGATGCGCGAGCCCATGTGGTGGAGTTCGGTGTAGCGGCGAACGGCGGTTTTGATGCCGGAAAAGCTGAAGTCGAAGCGCACGTCATCGTCTACGCCTGCGAGTTTGGGAGCGGTCTTGCCGCTGGCCTTCTGCTTGATCTGCGCGAAGGGGAAGAGCGTGCGGTCCGGCGTACCAAGTTTGGCGAGGGCATCCATCCAGGGGCCGCCGGGGTAGGGCAGGCCGAGCAGCTTGGCGACCTTGTCGAAGGCCTCGCCTGCGGCGTCGTCGACGGTGCGGCCGACGTTGCGATACCGCCAGAGACCGTCGATGTTTTCCGCGAGATAGAGGTGCGTGTGGCCGCCGGAGACGACGAGTGCGAGCAGCGGCGAGGCTTCGGTGAAGCTCGCGCCTGCCTCCATCAGCACGGCGTGGATGTGGCCTTCGAGGTGGTTCACCGCGATGAGCGGGCGTTGCGTTGCGAAGGCGAGGGACTTGGCAAAGGTGATGCCGACGAGCAGCGCACCGGCGAGGCCGGGGCCTTCGGTGACGGCGATGGCGTCAAGGTCGGCGTAGGTGACGCCTGCAAGATGCATGGCTTCGCGCACGACAGGGACGATGGCGCGCAGGTGCTCGCGGCTCGCCAGTTCGGGGACGACGCCGCCGTAGTTCACATGCACTAGCTGCGAAGCGACGACGTTGGAGAGCACTTCGGTTCCTGCGCGGACGATCGACGCCGAGGTCTCGTCGCAGGAGCTTTCAATGCCGAGAATGAGTTTGCTTTCAGCCACCGTGATCTATCGTAGCGTTTGAAGGCATCAGAGTAGAAACGATGGCTCGTTTGAACGATTCCGGATACCGTGCCGCGCTTGCGGTGGTGCAGCGGCTGCAGCGCGAAGGCTTTCAGGCCGTGCTGGCGGGCGGCTGCGTGCGCGATCTGCTGCTGGGCGTGCCGTCCAAGGACTTTGACGTTGCCACAAGCGCGCGACCGGAGCAGGTGCAGCCGCTGTTTGCGCGGACCGCGACGGTAGGAGCCCACTTTGGCGTGGTGCAGGTGTACGACGACGTAGACGGAGAGCGCGTGCAGACGGAGGTTGCGACGTTTCGGCATGACGTCGGCTACTCCGATGGCCGGAGGCCGAGCGAGGTGCGCTACTCGATGACTGCGGAAGAGGATGTGGCGCGGCGTGACTTCACCATCAATGGCCTGCTGCTGGACGTGATGCGGTTTGAAGCGGGGGAGCCGGTAGAGGCTTGCGTGCTGGATTACTGCAAGGGAATCGCTGATCTGCGTGCCGGTGTCGTGCGTGCGATTGGCGATCCGGTGCAGCGGTTTGAAGAAGACAAGCTCCGTTTGCTGCGTGCTGTGCGCTTTGCCGCGCGGTTTGCGTTTGCGATTGAGCCGCGAACGTTTGCGGCGATGCAGGCGGAAGCCGCAAACATCGAGATCGTGTCGAAGGAGCGCATCTGCACGGAGCTGACGCGGATTCTGACGCAGGGCCAGGCGCGGCGCGGGCTTGAGCTGCTGGATGAGTCGTTGCTGTTGCAGCATGTGTTGCCAGAGGTTGCCGCGATGCATGGCGTGGCGCAGCCGCCGCAGTTTCATCCCGAAGGCGATGTGTGGGTGCATACGCTGATGCTGCTGGAGCATCTGCCTGCCCATGCGAGCGCGACGCTGGCGTGGGGGATGCTGCTGCATGATGTCGGCAAGCCCGTGACCTTTACCCCGCCGGACCCTGCAAAGCCAGGAGACCGCATCCGCTTCAACGGCCATGCCGAACGCGGCGTGGAGATTGCTCGCGAGATCTGCAATCGGCTGCGCATGTCGAACGAGGAGAAGGAGCAGATTCTCGCGCTGGTGAAGCACCACATGCAGTTCGGTGATGTGGAGAAGATGAAGGCTTCGACGCTGAAGCGCTTTCTGCGACTGCCGCACTTTGACGAACACCTTGCGCTGCACTATGCCGATGCGACGAGCTCGCACGGTGCGATGGGAGCGTATGAGTATGCGAAGCAGCACTTTGAGCAGAGCGAAGAAAAGGAGTTGCGGCCTACTCTGCTGATCGGCGGAGCAGAGTTGATCGCGATGGGTATGAAGCCCGGGCCGCAGTTCAGCAGGATTCTGGTCGCGGCGGAAGATGCGCAACTGGAAGGGCGTTTCTCGACGCGTGAGGAAGCGATAGAGTGGGTTCGCGAGCATTTCAGCTCCGGAGAAACTGCGTGATTCGTTGTCGAACCCTGTTGGTCTTTGCGTTGCTGTCTACAGCGGCGTTTGCAGAACGTATCGGAACGAGCGAGCCTGCGCCGTCGCTGACGGCAGGGCGGGTGAAGACTGCGGCGGTGCACGATAAGTCTGCGTGGCTGGCGTACCTTGCGCGCAGTGAGAAACAGATGGCAGCGGACAAGGCCGCGCTTGCAGCCGAGCGCGTGGGGTTGGCCGCCGTGCCTGCGCTGCCGACGGAAGGATCCTCGGCGCGGTCGATTCCAATGGACAGGCCGCGGACGTTTTATCGCACGGCTGAGGCGAAGTATCTGGGTGAGATCATCGTCAGCTTTCAGACGCCTGCAGGTGGATGGTCGAAGAATTTGAAGATGGGTGAAGCGCGTTTGCGTGGGCAAAGCTATGCGCCTTCGAACCTGGCCCCGGTGCCAGAGGCTCCGGATGATTTCGATGCTCCGCACGACCCGCAGTGGCATTACGTGGGCACACTGGACAACGATGCGACGTGGACCGAAATACGGTTTCTGGCACGGCTGTGTGCAGCTTTGCCAGCGGCAGAGAGCGCAGTGTTTCAGCACAGCTTGGACCGCGGTGTGGAGTATCTGCTGCACGCGCAGTATCCCAACGGCGGATGGCCGCAGGTGTGGCCGCTGGAGGGTGGGTACCACGATGCGGTGACGCTGAACGACGATGCGACGATGGAGGCCGCGGAGCTTCTACGTGATGTCGCTGCAGGGTCCGTTCGCGCGAAGGGCGAGGCTCTTGAGCAGTACGAATTTGTGCCAGCAACGCTTCGGCGCGAGGCAGCGGCAGCGGAGCAGCGCGCATTGCAGTGTCTGGTTGCGTTGCAGGTAAAGGCTGGGTCGCCACGTGTGTTGACGGTGTGGGCGCAGCAGTATGATCCGCTGACGCTGGAGCCGGTGAGTGCGCGCAACTTTGAACCTGCGGCGTTGAGCGCGGGCGAGTCTGCGAGTGTGGTGCGCCTGCTAATGGACGTGCCGAAGCCTTCGCCGGAAGAGGTCGTCTCGGTGGATGCGGCGATGGCTTGGTTTGAGGCCAACCGTATCGTGGGCGATGCGTTCGTAGGCGGAAGGCATACGCCGGGCGGGCGGCAGTTGGTGTCGCGAGCAGGCAGTGTTGTGTGGCCGCGCTATGTGTCGCTGACGACAGGCAAGCCCCTCTTCAGCGATCGCAATAAGGGGTTGTACTCTTCGCTGGCTGATATCTCTGCCGAGCGGCGCAACGGCTACGGATGGTACGGAGATGGGCCGCAGGCAGTGATTGCGGCATATCCCGCGTGGGGCAAGCGTGTGGGTGACAAGCAGGTAGCTGAGGGGAAACGATGAGTTTTGATGCGGATGCGATCGTGCTTGGAGCAGGCATGGCGGGGCTTGCTGCTGCGCGTGCGCTGGCTGAGCGCAACCTGCGTGTGTTGGTGCTGGAAGCCCGAGAGCGCGTGGGTGGGCGCATTCTGTCGCAGCAGGTAGAAGGCGATGTGATCGAGCTGGGGGCAGAGTTTATCCACGGCCGCGCGCCTGAACTGTGGGCGTTGATCGAAGAAGCGGGTGTGGAGACGACCGAGCGTGGTGGCGTGATGTTGCGCCAGGCTGAGGGCGGCTCGCTGCGTGAAGAGGATGACCATGACGAGGAGTTCTTCGCTCCGCTGGCGGCGCTGGAAGAGTGGAAGGGCGAGGATGTTTCGTTTGCCGAATGGGTGGCTGCGAGTAATTTGCCGGAGTGGCAGAAGCCGGTGCTGACGAGCTACGTCGAAGGCTTCAACGCAGCGGACGCGGAGAAGATTGGCGTGGTCTCGCTGGGGATTCAGCAGAAGGCGGAAGAGGCGAGCGAAGGGGAGCGGGCGTGGCATGTTCGAGGCGGCTACGTACAGTTGCCGGAGTATCTGGCGAAGCGTTGTGCCGTGCTGGGAGTAGACGTTCGTTTGACCTGCGAAGCCCTGGCACTTCGCTGGCGTGCCGGGCATGTCGAGGTCGAAACGAACCGCTGCGGCTTGCTGACGGCACCGCGTTGCATCGTGGCGCTGCCTCTCGGCGTGTTGCAGCGAGTGAACGATGTTTCCGGAATGCGTATGGCCCCGGAGCCGGAGGCGATTGCGCAGGCACGGCAGCTTTGCATGGGCAGTGTGGCGCGAGTGGTGCTGTCCTTCCGGTCGGCGTGGTGGCAAACCTCGCAGGCAGCTTCTCGGGAGTTGCTGGAGCAGCTTAGCTTTCTGTTCACCGACGACGGCCCGCCGAACGTTTGGTGGACACCGCATCCTGAGCCGCAGGCGCATCCGACGATCACGGGATGGGTCGGCGGGCCGCGCTCTGCGGCGCTGCTCGGGCACAGCGTGGAAGAGCTTGCGGACGAGGCCTGTGCGCAGCTTGCGGAGGTGTTTGCGGTGGAGGCGAGCGTGGTGCGCGGAGAGCTGATCTCTGCCACGATGCACGACTGGACGGCGGATCAATATGCCTGCGGAGCGTATAGCTACGTTCCGGCGGGGGCTATCGATGCGCCTGGACGGATGTGTGAGCCGGTGGCGGAGACGCTGTTCTTTGCCGGCGAGCATACGGATGTGACCGGGCATTGGGGGACGGTCCATGCGGCGTTGCGGACGGGGTTGCGGGCCGCGGCGCAGATGCTGGGCGAAGCATAGTTCCTGCGGAACGCAGCGCGGCTGTGCTACTGTCCAGAGCAGGGAGCTGTGTTGGTTAGCAGAAGGTTCCCTTCACCTGCGCGAAGAGCGGTGAGTTTGCGCAGGCGTTTGTTTGGCTCGTCACTGCATCCAAAGGATCAGGTATGGCAAAGCACAGCAAGCCGCTCATGAATACGCCCCGGGTGTTTGCCCCGGATACGACCCTCAACATCGATGGAATGAGCGTGGCCGCGCAGGTAGGCGAGCCGCTGATTGAGGCGATCAATCGTGCGGCAGCGATGCGCGAAGCGACGTCGATTCCGCAGGTCTGCTATCTGAAGCCGATGGGTGCAATCGGTTCCTGCGATACGTGCATGGTGGAGTTGAACGGCGAACTGGTTCGCGCGTGCGAGACGCCTGTTGCTGCGGCCGCCAAGGTGCTGACCGCGAGCGACCGAGCGGATATGGCGCAGCGTGAAGCGTTTGATCGTATCCTGGTGAACCACGATCTTTACTGCACGGTCTGCGACAACAACAACGGCAACTGCACGGTCCACAACACGACCTCGGAGTTGCATGTAAAGCACCAGACGGTGCCGTTTACGCCGAAGCCGTATGAGAAGGACATGTCGAACCCCTTCTACCGCTACGATCCGGGCCAGTGCATTTTGTGCGGGCGTTGCGTGGAGGCTTGTCAGAACGTGCAGGTGAACGAGACGCTGACGATTGACTGGACGCGTTCGAAGCCGCGCGTGCTGTGGGATGGCGGCGAGAAGATCGATGGCTCAAGCTGCGTCAGCTGCGGACACTGCGTCACCGTATGCCCATGCAATGCGCTGATGGAAAAAAACATGCTGGGTCGCGCGGGGTATCTGACCGATCTTCCCGAAGGCGCGCTGAACGAGATGATCGCGTCGGTGAAGGGTGTGGAACCTTCGACCGGGTATCCGCCGATTCTTGCGCTGAGCGAGGTGGAGTCGCAGTTGCGTCCACAACGCGTGAAACGTACGAAGACAGTGTGTACGTACTGCGGTGTAGGCTGCTCGTTCGATGTCTGGACGCGTGATCGCGAGATCCTGAAGATTGAGCCGATGCATGGCCCGGCGAACGGTATTTCGACGTGCGTGAAAGGCAAGTTCAGCTGGGACTTTGTGAACTCGAAGGAGCGTTTGCATAAGCCGCTGAAGCGCGTAGGCCACACGTTTGTCGAGATTGAGTGGGACGAAGCGATCGCGTTGGCGGCAGAGAGGTTTGGGGCGATCAAGGCCGAGCATGGGCCGGATTCGCTGGGCTTTATCGCGAGCTCGAAGTGCACGAACGAAGAGAGCTATCTGATGATGAAGCTCGCGCGTGCAGTGATCGGGACCAACAACGTCGATAACTGCTCGCGCTACTGCCAGACGCCTGCGTCGAAGGGGCTATCGCGCACGATGGGCATTGGCGGCGATACAGGATCGATCGCCGATATCGAGATTGCGGATCTGGTGATCGTGGTGGGTTCGAACACGAGCGAGAGCCATCCGGTGCTGGCGACGCGCGTGAAGCGTTCGCATAAGCATCGCGGGCAGCGGCTGATGGTTGTCGACATTCGCAAGCATGAGATGGCTGAGCGAGCGGACCTGTTCGTTTCGCCAAACCCTTCGACGGACGAGGTCTGGCTGCAGGCGGTGACGAAGTACATCATCGACACGGGTCGCCATAACCAGGCGTTCATCGACAAGTGGGTGGAGAAGTGGCCGGAGTACAAGCAGTCGCTTGAGCCATACACGCTGGAGTACGCCGAGCAGGTGACGGGTGTACCCGTAGCAACGCTGAAGCAGATGGCCGAAGAGATTGTGGCGGCAAAGAACGGTGTCTGCGTGCTGTGGGCGATGGGCGTGACGCAGCACTGCGGCGGTTCGGACACCTCGACGGCAATCTGCAACCTGCTGCTGGCGACGGGCAATGTAAAGAAGCCTGGCGCAGGTGGGTACCCTCTGCGTGGGCACAATAACGTGCAGGGCGCGAGCGACTTTGGCTCGATGCCGGATGTGTTCTCGGGTTATCAGAAGGTCGATAACGCGGAGATTCGTGGCAAGTTTGAAGCGGAGTGGGGCGTGTCGTTGCCAACGACTGTCGGCCTCGACAATCGCCAGATGATTCATGCGATCTTCGAAGGCAAGTTGAAGGCGATGTACATCAAGGGCGAGGACACCATCACCTCGGACTCAAACGCGAACGAGGTGGAAGAGGCGTTCGGCAAGCTCGACTTTATGGTGGTGCAGGACATCTTCTTCTCGGAGACGTGTCAGTATGCCGATCTCGTTTTGCCGGCTTCGCCGTCGCTGGAGAAGGATGGAACGTTCGTCAATACTGAGCGTCGTATTCAGCGTCTCTACAAGGCGTTTGAGCCGCTGGGCGACTCCAAGCCTGACTGGGAGATTCTGCAACTGATCGCGCAGGGCATGGGCGGCGCAGGTGGGTGGGAGTACACGCATCCGTCGCAGATTATGGCCGAAGCGGCGAAGCTGACGCCGCACTTTGCCGGTGTTTCCTACGAGCGGCTCGAGGGCTACAACACGCTGCAGTGGCCGGTGGCGGCTGACGGTACGGACACGCCGATTCTCTACGAAGGGGACAAGCCGTTTGCGCTGGAGAACGGCAAGGCCACGTTCTGGCCGCTGGAGTATGTGGGGCCTTCCGAGCAGATGACCGAGGAGTACAACCTGCACCTGAACAACGGGCGAGCGTTGGAGCACTTTCAGCAGGGCAACATGACGTATCAGTCGCCGGGAATCTCGGCGATCACGCCGGACACCTGGATTGAGGTTTCTCCGGAGCTGGCTGAGGAGCGTGGGCTTAGCAGCGGCCGTTTTGTCGAGCTCGAAAGCCCCTACGGGCAGATTCGCGCACGCATTTTGGTGACGCATCGTGTGCAGGGCAAGCAGATGTACATGCCGATGATTTCAGTCGTCGCGCCGGTGAACAGGCTGACGAGTTCCCACGTCGATCGCACGACACATACGCCAGCGTACAAGGAGCTTTCGGTGAAGATGACGGTCCTGCCTGAGCAGGGCGAGTCACCGTTGCCGCGCCGCAACTTCCGCTGGGGCACGCGGACGCCAACATCCGGCGTGCAGGTCGAGGTAAGGCGAGAGCAGGCCAGTTACACCGTGCCGGGTACGACCTCGCACTCGAAACTCGTGCAGATTGAAACGACAAAGTCGGCTTAGGAGAAGATCATGGCGGTAAAACTTGCATTCACTCCTGCTCCGATTGATCCGAAGACGGAGCTGATGAAGCAGCTTGAGGCTGCTCCGCGCGAACATGCGGAGGCGTTGCTGGAACTCTTCCGCACGCTGCAGACAGCGCATGACCAGGGCGTGCTTGGGCTGGCAAACGGCCTGATCGGCGGTAAGGATGCCATTGCCACGGAGGTGGCGAAGGGCATGAACACAACCGAGGGCGTGAGTGCGATCCGCAATGCGATTGCGCTGGCGAAGATCGCCGGGTCGATTGACCCCGATCTGCTGCAGCGCATCACCGATGGACTCGCGCAGTCTTCGGCCGAGGCCACGGCAGAGAAGGAGCCGCCAAGCCTCTGGCAGCTCTTCAAGCGCGCGATCAGCAAGGACGCCCGGCGTGGGATGAGCTTTGGCGTGCGCCTGCTGGTATCGCTTGGGCGGGCCACGGCCGGAGAGCCAACGGGACACTAAAGGGCGACGGTTTGGGCGCTGCGCGGTAGAATAGAGGTTGCTCTATGTCGACCGAAACGCAGTCCGTTGAGGCTACCAAGCCCGCCCCCGGTGAAACACCTTTTCAGCGCAAGATGACCGCTCGTCGCCGTCTTATCGCGGCCTCGCGCCGCTTTCGCGAACTAGGCTCCATTGCGAGCGCGATCGCTTCGACCGCGCACCCCTACATGGCGCACATTGTGCCGATGCGTCGCTGCAACCTTGCGTGCACCTACTGCAACGAGTTTGACGATGTTTCGAACCCGACGCCAATCGACGAGATGCTGCGCCGCATCGATCATCTGGGCCGTCTCGGCACGTCGGTGATTACGATCTCCGGCGGCGAGCCGCTGCTGCATCCTGAGCTCGACCAGGTGATCGCGCGCATCCGCAAGACCGGCGCTATCGCCGGCATGATTACGAACGGCTACCTGTTGATGCCCGATCGCATCGAGCGCCTGAACAAGGCTGGCCTCGACCACATGCAGATCTCCATCGACAACGTGATGCCGGATGATGTCTCGAAGAAGTCGCTGAAGGTGCTCGACAAGAAGCTGCAGATGCTCGCCGAGCACGCGGACTTTCACGTGAACATCAACTCGGTGGTCGGCGGCGGCATCTCGAACCCTGAGGATGCGCTGCAGATCTCGCAGCGCGCGCTGTCGCTGGGCTTCAGTTCGACGATCGGCATCATCCACGACGGCTCCGGCCAATTGAAGCCGCTGGGTGACCGCGAGCGCAAGGTGTGGGACAAGGTCCGCCAGCTTACGCGCCGCAGCTACTCCCGCTTCAATCACTTCCAGGAAGCCATCGCGAACGGTCTGCCGAACGACTGGCGTTGCCGCGCAGGTTCGCGCTACATCTACGTCTGCGAAAACGGTCTGGTGCACTACTGCTCGCAGCAGCGCGGTTTCCCGGGCGTGCCGTTGGCGGAGTACACGACCGAAGACGTCAAGCGCGAGTTCCTGACCGAGAAGTCCTGTGCTCCGAACTGCACGATCTCGTGCGTCCATCAGGTCAGCTACATCGACCACTGGCGCGCGCCGCAGCACACAACGATCACCCCCGGCGGTCACGGGCATGGTGAATCCGAGCTGGTACAGATTCAGTAAAGTTTTCACGAAACAAAAAATGCCCTGAAGCGCACGCTTCAGGGCATTTTCTTTTATGCGGTGGTGGTTGCTTCGTGTCTGCGGATCACCTCAAGCACCGCTTCGGTGGCTTCCAGCGGTCGTGCGGGGCGGGGGATCTGTGCGCCTGCGGCCAGCAGGGCTTTCGCCACGCCGACGTAGTCGCCGGTGTCGCGATGCCAGCCGTGGAGGGAGCCGTGCAGCGCCCACGCCAGCGGGCTGCCGCCGTGCTCGCTCTCGAAGACGTTGACCGGTGCGCCATGCTCGAGTAGCAGCCGAACCATCGGCAGATTGCCGTGCCACGCAGCGTAGTGCAGCGCCGTCTCGCCATTTTCGAGCGGCACGTCTGTGGGCCACTTGCGCTCGACGAGCAGACGCGCGGCGTCCGTGTTGTTGCGGACAACGATGCCGATCAAGCGTCGCGCAGAGAAGCCGCTCAGGCGCGGAACGCGGCCCGGCATCTGGTCGAGGATCTCGTCCATCAAGCCGGTGTCGCCCAGCTCTGCGGCGACGACCAGGCGAAGCCACGGCGCACTGCGCTTCATCAGCAGGGCGAAGCACTCGGTGTGGCCGTACTCGTGGGCGATTATGTGCGGCGACTTCGTTGGACCGAAGGTGAACTGGTAGATGACGCCGCCTGCTCGTGGATTTTTCTTCGGGAAGTAGCGGTCGCTGACGGTGACTCGCACGTTCTCGGGGTCTGCGTCGATCAGTCGTTCCAGCAGGGCGAGGTCGCCGAGGCCAGCCGCCATCAGCATGTCCGGGGGCGCCCCTTTTGTGAGCAGCAGGCGGACGATGTTCTGCCGCGTCCGGTCGGCGGCCATGTACTGCGCCGCCGTGGACTCGTGGTCGATATCGCGCACATCGACCGCCGCGCCGTGCGCCAGCAGCAGTTCGGCAACCTGGAGATTTGCGGCGAAGTGGAGCGGCAGTTGTCCGTCGCCGCCGCGAGCATGAACGAGCGCGGGGTCGGCTGCGAGCAGGCTGCGTAATTCGTCTACCTTGCCGAGTCTGCTTGCCGAGTGAGCATCGAGTGTCGCTCCACGGGCGATCAGGTGGTCGGCCAGTTCGGGCTGCGCCCAGTCGAGCACGCCAAAGCCGCCCGCCCACCAGCGCGAACGTACGTTGGGGTCGGCACCGGCGTCGAGCAGGGTATCGACCAAGGCGCGGTTTTGATGGTGCACGGCGATCTGCAGTGGGGTTTGCTCGAAGTCGAGACCGGGTAGCGAGTCGTTCAGGCGCTCGCGCAACGTGGGTTGCTGGGCCAGAAGCTGGGAGACGGCTGCTGCGTCATTGGCGCGAAGCGCTGCGACGAATGCTTCAACTGGATCGCCGGTAGCGATGGCAACGTGCAGCTTCAAAGCCGACCAGGTAGCAAAGCCGTACTCTGCGGCAACGGTATGCAGGGCATCGGCGAGCTTTGGTGGCTCTGTGGTGATGTGGGCGTCCTGCAGGCGGGCACGCGCGTCAGGCGCACCTTGCTGTGCGGCTGTGAGCAGCTCGCGGGCCTGTTTCTTCAGGTGCTCAAGGTTGGGGTGTGCGGAAAGTTCGCGGGTAGGCATGGATCACACTCCTTCGGTGTTGCTGCCCTGGGTCCGCTTACCGGGCGAGAAGAGAGTGGGTGCTGCCATACGGTGGTGCAGGGAGGTGGGATCATCCCTTTCCGCGGACGGGGTGCACCCTCAGTGTGCGTACCCAGCCTAGCATTACGAGGCGGCTTCAGAGAATTATTCGTGCTATGGCACAATGGGAGCGCAACTCAGGAGACGTTTTCATGGATACCCAGAGGCTTGCGCGCGTTGTCGCGCTGCTACCGCTGATTGCGGGGGTTGCTGGCTGCGCGGCTGTTTCGTCGACCACGGTCGATTGCACCGGCAGTACCATCTTCAGTGTCAGCCCGACCACGGCCACGCTCGATCACCTCGCCCCGGCGGTGCAGAATCAGGTGCAGTTTCAGGGTGCGATCACGCATAGCGCGGTGCAGGGGTGCGCAGAACCGGCGTTGGCGCAGATCGAATACGCGACCTGGTCGAATCCGGACCCCAAGAATATTCAGATCAGCAGTTCGTTCGACGTGACCAACGGCATGGCAAGCTGCCTTGGTGCCACCGGTACACCGGTGACGCTCACGGGCGTCTTTAGTAAGACTTCGATGGCGACACCGGACAACAAAGCCACCGTAACGTTGACCTGCAAGTAGACCTACGCGCGGCGGAAGAGCACGTAGGCTTCGCCGGTGACGGGCATCGCCGCGAACTCTTCGCGCCATGCGGGATCGAGCCCCGGCAAATGCTGTGTAAGCTGTGGTGCAAACTCGGCAAAGCCGGTATCGTCCTCGGTGATCAGCAGAGCTGCTTCGGTGATGTCGGTCAGCACTTCGAGGCGAAGCTGGGCCACGCCGAAGACATCGTCTTTATGCGCGAGGATCGCGGTGATCGACGACCACGGCACACGCACGTAGACAGCCTCTTCGCCTTCCATCTCGGCAACGGTCAGGGCTTCGGCGTCGGCGGATACATCGGGCGGAAGCTGAGGAGCGTCGTCGCCATTGAAGAGCTTGTTCCAGAAAGCGGACATAGATGGAAGAGTACATCGTCGTGTGACGCGAAAGTGAAAAAGGCACCGATCTCTCGGTGCCTTTATGTTGCGATGAAAGCGTTCGGCTACTTCTTCGTCGTGTGGTGGACGGGAGCGGCCGATTCCTTGGCCGCCATCTCGTTGGCCTGGTCGATCGCGTTGTAGAGCTGCGAGACGTCCTTCACCTGGATCCAGTGGTGGGCGGTGGCGACGATGATGGTCGGGGTCTCGCTGATGCCAAGCTTTTCGCCGAGGTGGTAGTCGGCGTCGATCTCAGCCTGCAGCTTGCCGTCCGGGTCAACGACGAAGGGAAGCTGCTTGCCACCCTTCTGCATGAACTGGCGGGTAAAGTTTTCGAGGTCGTCCATGGACGAGATGCGGAACTGCGAGGCGAAGACCTCGCGGCGGTACTCGAGCGCGAAGTCAGGCGAAATCTTGTCGTGCATGTAGCGCGCGTAGAGCGCAGCCTTCTTCGACCAGACGTGCATGTTCAGCGGGAAATCACGTTCCACGATGGGAATGTGGTAGTGCGCAAGGGCTGCGTGAACGATGGGGAAGGCGTGTCCGCAGGCCGGGCACTCCAGGTCTTCCCACTCGAGGATTGCGACCTTGGCGCCGGCTGGCGGCTTCAGCATTGAGGTGTCGTGGAAGTTGGACACCTGGTTGGGCGGCACGGAGGTCTGCGCGATAGCGGCAGAGCCAGCAACAGCGGCAGCCCCGGCAAGGGCAAGCGACAGGACGGCGGCGGCGGACATTCGAAGCATACGCATTGGACGCGGACTGAACCCTTCGGCGAGCAAATGTGCTCTGTCTCAATTCAAACACAGGTTTTTCGCCCGCGATGCGTTATCCTCTGGAGCGAAGGAAACACGAAATGCCTGTTGCTCTGATAGCCCTCCAGATTCTGACACTTATCGTTGTAGTGCTTGTGCTGTTGCGGAAGCCCGCTGCGCCGACGGCTGCGGTGGACCCTCGGCTTGACCTGCTGGCGGGGGCCGATTTGCCTGGTCAGATGGCCCGGCTGGACGCAAAGTTCGCGGCTACAGATGCGCATCTGCGCGCGGAACTGGCGGCTCTGCGCACGGCTTCGGCGGAAGAGGCTGCGCGGGCGCGGACGGCAGCGGAGTCGGCCAGCAGCCAGCTTCGGGCAGAGGTGTTGGGCAGTATCCAGGCGCTGGGCAAGACGCTCAACGAGGGGCTGGACAGCTTCCGTGCCGATAACAAGACGGATGCGCTTGCGCTGAGGAAGGACGTCGAAAACCAGCTCGGTGCATTGCAGCAGCGGCTCATTGCGTTTACTTCAGAGACGACGAAGCATCTGAACGACAGCCGGGAGGCTTTGCACACGCGGTTGACGGAGCTTTCCGCGGCCCAGACCAGCGAGCAGGGCAAACTGCGCGACGCCATGCAGGCGCGTCTGGACAAACTGAATCAGGACAATACGGCCAAGCTCGAGGAGATGCGGCAGACGGTGGACGAGAAGCTGCAGAAGACACTGCACTCGCGCCTGACGGAGAGCTTTGGCGCGGTCACGGAGCAGCTTGCCTCGGTCCACAAGGGGCTGGGCGAGATGACAACGCTGGCGACCGGTGTGGGCGATCTGAAGCGCGTTCTGTCGAATGTGAAGTCGCGCGGCATCGTCGGCGAGTTCTTCCTCGGTCAGCAGCTTGAGCAGATGTTTTCGCCCGACCAGTACGTGGTGAACGCGCGCATTAAGGCAAACACGCAGGAAGCCGTGGAGTTTGCGCTGAAGGTGCCGAACGGAGCGGATTCGACCGTGCTGCTGGCGCTGGATTCGAAGTTTCCGGTGGAGGATTGGGAGCGTCTGGAAGACGCCTACGATAATGGCTCCGACGACGACCGGAAGAAGGCCAGCACGGCGTTCGAGCGAGCGATCCGGAACGAAGGCAAGCGGATTAGCGAGAAGTACATTGACCCGCCAAACACGCTGCCGTTCGCGATCATGTATCTGCCTACGGAGGCGCTCTACGCCGAGGTCATGCGTCGGCCGGGGCTGCACGCGGAGGTGCAGCAGCAGTGCAACGTTGTGATCGCAGGACCGTCAGCGTTCTCTATGATTTTGACTAGCTTCCAGCTCATCTACCGGCAGGCCAAGTTCAAGGAAAATCTGCACGATGTGCATCAGGTTTTCATGAAGGCGCAGGATGAGTTTGGGAACTTTGCGAAGCTGATGGAGACCGTCGAAAAGCAGGTCGGGACGGTTCAAAACACCATCGGCAAGATTCGCAGTAAAACGACTACCGTGAACCGGGCGTTCCGTAAGGTCAATCAACTCGATCTTGGAACGCCGCTGGCGGGAGATAGCGTCAGCCAGAATGTGTTGTCGCTACTGGCGGCGAATGAGGAAGAGGATCAGGCAGAAGAGTCGTCTGAGCCTGATTTGTCTTTGTAGGGTTTAGGCTGCTCGCTGGGTTTCGATGGCTCGGGATTCGTCGAAGCGGCACGCACGAAAGGTCACGCGTCGGCATTCGACACACTCCCAGGGGAAGATTCCCAGCTTGCTTAGCAGGACTTGTTGGAACCAGCCCCTGCGATTAATTCTTCGCAGTACTCCATGGGGCTTGCAATGGCGGCATAGCAGTTTCATCTCAGTAGATCCTCGGTTTTATGGCCCGTAAACAGTTTTATCCTTTTTCGCGGGGGAGCTGTTAGTAGAAAAGAGTCAGGGTGCGAGACTTTTGTGCCATGGGCAGAATTCATCGGGCCATCTTTACACCGCGATGGCGCGTGGGTATGCTTGAACGCTGAGGCATTCCTCAAACGCACTGTGGCGGCAACCAGCCCCGCAGGCAAGATATAGGAGATCGGATTACATGGCAGCCGTTGACGAAAAGGTCAAACAGATTATTGTGGAACAGCTTCAGGTGGACGAAGCCGAAGTGACGCCTGGTGCGAGCTTCCAGGAAGACCTGGGCGCTGACTCGCTGGACGTAGTCGAGCTCGTAATGCAGTTCGAAGAGGCTTTCGACATCCAGATTCCTGATGAAGATGCCGAGAAGATCAAGACCGTTAAAGACGCGGTCGATTACATCGAAAAGAACAAGAAGTAACCAGCTGCAACACGCGGCACAAAGGAACTCAGGATGCAGCGACGCGTCGTCGTTACCGGCCTCGGCTTGATTTGCGGGGTCGGAAAAACCGCGCCCGAGGTGTGGGAAGGCCTTATGGCCGGTAAGAGCGGTATGGCTGAAATTAAGGCCTTCGATCTCACCGGTCACCCGGTCCGCTTTGCGGCAGAAGTGAAGGATTTCGATCCTCACCTCTTCGTGGACAAGAAGGAGGCCCGAAAGATGGGCCGCTTCATCCACTTCGCTCTGGCAGCTGCGGACGAAGCCATGAAGCAGTCGGGCCTTGTTGTGGACGAGTCCAATGCGGATAACGTTGGCGTACATATCGGCTCAGGCATCGGTGGTTTCGATGTGATTGAGCGCGAGCACACCAACCTGATCAACGGCGGTCCTCGTAAGATTTCGCCGTTCTTCATCCCGGCTTCGATCGTCAACCTGGCCGCTGGCCATGTGTCGATCCGATATGGGGCGAAGGGCCCGAACGAAGCGACGGCTACGGCCTGCACTTCGTCGGCGCACTCGATCGGCGATGCGTTCCGCATCATTCAGCGTGGCGATGCTGACGCGATGATTGCGGGTGGCACGGAAGGCGCGATCACCCCCATGGGTGTTGGCGGCTTTGCGGCCATGAAGGCACTCTCGACGCGTAACGAAGATCCAACGCGTGCCTGCCGTCCCTGGGACAAGGACCGCGATGGCTTTGTCGTGGGCGAAGGCGCTGGCATTCTGATTCTGGAAGAGCTTGAGTTTGCCAAGGCTCGCGGCGCGAACATCCTGGCCGAGGTTATCGGCTATGGCATGAGCGCGGACGCGTTCCACATGACCGGCATGGCTCCTGAGGGGGAAGGCTGCTTCCGTGCGATGAACAACGCGCTGAAGTCGGCAGGAATCTCTCCGGACAAGGTCGATTATGTGAACGCTCATGCGACCTCGACGCCGCTGGGCGATGCCATGGAGTCGCAGGCCATTGAGAACGTCTTCGGCGAGCGTGCCAAGAACCACACGCTGCTCGTTTCGTCGACGAAGTCGATGACCGGCCACCTTCTGGGCGGGGCAGGCGGTCTTGAAGCAGGCATCACGATCATGGCGATGCAGCACCAGACGGCTCCTCCGACGATGAACCTGGAGAACGTCGATCCGGTCTGCCGCTTGAACTATGTTCCCAACAAGCCACAGGCTGCGAAGATCGATTACGCGCTGTCGAACTCGTTTGGCTTCGGCGGAACGAACGGCTCGCTGGTCTTCAAGCGTTGGGGCGCGGAATAAGCTCGTACGCTGTACGGTGACGTAAAGTGAATCGGGATTACGAGGCGACTCATGGAACCTTCCGATTTCGTTGAACTCAAAACGCGAGGCAATCAGGCGTGTGGTGGAATCCCACCGCGCCTGTAATGCCCGCGTTTTTGGTTCTGTCCTTCGTGGGCAGGACACGGCGGAGAGCGATCTCGATCTCCTCATCGATCCCACGCCGGAAACGACGCTGCTGGATATCGGTGCCATCCGCTCTGAACTGGCAGTGCTTCTTGGTTTCCCGGTGGATGTGGTGACTCCGGGGGCTCTGCCAGAAAAATTCCGTCATCTCGTGCTGGCCGAAGCCAGACCGGTATGAACGGCCAGCGTCTGGCTGACTACCTTGGCCACATTCCTGACTTCGCAGCGAGCCATTCCAATCTGCCCTTGCTGGCGGCCTATGAAATGAGGAATGCCATCGCACACGGATACTTCGCCGTGGACTTTGACATTGTCTGGAAGACGATTCAAAACGATCTTTCAGATCTTCAACAGCAGGTAGAACGTTTGAAGCATGAACTCGCAAAGAGCCTGGAGTAGGGCTTCATCGACTTTTCAAATAGCATCGAGCCACCGGGCCTGACAGTAAATGTCGGGCCTTTTGCTTTTTGCATCAGAGTTTGCAGAGGCGCTCGCACGAGTTGCATCCACCCATCTGTAAGAGGAGACAATCGCACATGGCATTTCTCACCGTTGGCAAAGAGAACAACGCAGACATCCAGATTTATTACGAAGACCGCGGCACCGGGAAGCCGGTGTTGCTGATCCACGGCTGGCCGCTTAGTGGTGCTTCCTGGGAGAAGCAGGTTGCTGCTTTGCTGGCGGCGGGCTATCGCGTCATCACCTATGATCGCCGCGGCTTTGGCCGTTCGTCGGCCCCGAGCGAGGGCTACAACTACAACACGTTGGCGGAAGACACCTACAAGCTGATTGAAGCGCTGGACCTGAAGGACCTGACGCTTGTTGGCTTTTCCATGGGCGGCGGCGAAGTGGCGCGCTACCTCGGCAAGTACAACGACGGACGCGTGACGAAGGCCTGCTTCATGGCGTCGATCGCCCCTGCGCTGCGCAAGGACGGCAGCAACCCCGAGGGTGTACCCGCCGAGGTCTTCGAGGGAATCAAGCAAGGCATTGAGAAGGATCGCTATGTCTTCCTGGAAGGCTTCCTGAAAAACTTTTACTCGAAGAAGCTGGTGGGTGGTACGGACATCTCCGATGCTGCGATTCACGCGAGCTTCAATGTCGCGGCGGCTTCGTACTACGTTGGCATGTTGACCTGCGTGGACGCCTGGTTGGAAGACTTCCGCGAGGACCTGAAGCAGGTGACGATTCCGGTGCAGGTCATCCACGGTAACGACGATCAGATTCTGCCCATCGACGCCACCGGCAACCGTATGCCGGCGTTGATCCCGACCGCGAAGCTGCATGTCGTGGACGGCGGCCCACATGGCTTGAACTGGACGCATGCGACGGAAGTGAATGAAGTACTGCTGAAGTTTCTCGCAGAGTAAGCAGCGTGTTCCTCCGTCATAGGTGGCAATGAGTAAGGCCCGACGCTTTGTCGGGCCTTACTCGTTCTGCTTGAGAGGGAAAGGGCTAGCCCATCACGGCGGCCCAGCCAACGCTGACGAGCAGGATAAGCGCCCACCAGCCGAGTACGATGATCGCGGTCTGTCCCTTGGTTTTCTTGCCGATCACCGCGAGCCCGATAATCATCAGCGCCAGCATCCACAGGCTGAAGATGTCGAAGTAAGAGCCAAAGCTCTGCAGCCACTTGGGTGAATCGGTGAGATAGTAGCCGAGGTTCGTACCGACCGGGTTCTTGATGTCGAAGTTGTCGACGCCGACCCCCGCCCAGAGCAGGATGATGCTTAGCAGTGTGATGAAGATTTTGGGCAGCCCGGCATAGGTCAGGACGGCGAAGACCTGCCAGAACTTCGTCTCCGCGCCGAGACCGAAGTTCACGCTCATCCAAAGCACGACCGTCATCACAACCATGATGATGAAGAACATCACGGGCATGGCGTAGCCGATGTAGGTGCTGATCGTTCCGGCCATATGGATCTGCTTGGCCTGTGTCTCGGGCGGCAGCTGGTCGAAGCGATCTGCGGAGCTTTTGCTCGCGTGAATCTGCTGTTGCGCTACCGCCTCCCAGCCGACTTTCTTGCTGACGGTGAAGGTGAAGATCCACGAGAGCAGGCAGGTGAGTACAAAGGGCACCCACCAGCTTGAGGAGCGGCGGATATCCATGAAGGTCTTCGTCGGTGCGATGAAGGTATCGACCAGGCGTTCGACTTCGGAAAGGCCGACTTCCGGCGTGGTGTCGGGCAGGGGCGTGGCAAAGTCAGACATTGCGCTGAGTCTCCTAAAAAATCGTGAAGGTGAGGTAGAGGAAGTGTACTCCGCTTCGCCGTTACACTGAGAAAGAAAGGAGCGAGAACTATGCCCCGCGAAATTGAATGGACGGACACCGAAGAGATCGGTATCCAGCTGCAGGAGATGTATCCCGACACCGACCCCTACTCCATCCGCTTCACCGACCTGCATAAATGGGTGGTGCAGCTTCCCGGCTTCGTCGGCGATCCCATGAAGTCCAACGAAGGCCTGCTCGAAGCCATCCAGACGGCCTGGCACGAGGAGTACGAGGACGCGAAGAACGCGTAGTCGCTTCATCTGCCAACAACCCTTCTCGCCGCAAGTTGTTCCGTGCTGCTTGCGGCGTATCCGTTTCAGCACGAGGGCTTTGGCGAGCAACCTGAGACAATGGTGGTCGATGTCCAAGCCTGTTTCAACTTCGGGAGCCGAGTTAGCCGCTGCGCGAGAGCTGGAAGTCGCCCCTGACCTTCTCGACCCTGCGTTGGGGCCGCAACAGCAAGCCATTGCGGAGAGTCCTGCCCGGCCAGGCCGGGGAAAGCATACGCATACGGTGGCCTCGGCCGCGTTGCTGCTGATGGCTTCCAACCTGCTTTCTGGTCTGCTGGGGCTGCTGCGCACGAAGTACATCAACCACGTCTTCGGCGCGGGCGCGGCGACGGACGCCTACAACGCCGCGTTCCAGTTGCCGGACATGATCAGCTACTTCCTCGTGGGTGGCGTCGGTTCGGCCACGCTGGTCACCATGCTCACGCGCTTTCGCGAGCGCGGCGATGAGCGTGGCGAAGACGAAACTCTTTCGGCCGTTTTGAACGCGATGCTGATCGTGCTGGTGGTAGCGGTTTTGATCGCTGAGCTGCTGGCGCCTGTGTACACACGGGTTGCGTTTCCGCGCTTTGATCCTGAGCGGGCAGCGCTTTGCACGTCGCTGACGAGACTGCTCCTGCCCGCGCAGATCTTCTTCTTTGCGGGCGGAGTCTTCAGCGCTCGCCTGCTGGCGCGAAAGATCTTCATCTACCAGGCAATCAGTCCTCTGATCTACACGCTGGGCATCATCGTCGGCGCGTTTCTCTTCTCTTCGAAGATCGGCGTGTACTCGCTACCGGTGGGCGTGCTGGCGGGCGTGATGCTTGGCCCGGGGCTGCTTTCGATCGTCGGCGCGTTCCGCACGGGCTTGAAGTACACGCCCGGCTGGACGCTGTCGCACCCTGCGTTCCGCGAGTGGCTCCGGCTGAACCTGCCGCTCATGCTCGGCTTTACCGTAGGCATGGCGGACAAGTGGATTCTCGCGTACTTTGCCTCGGCGGACGTCGGCGGCATCTCTCGGCTGACGGTTGCGAAGAGCCTCTTCAACGCTCCGCTGACCGTGGTCGGCGCGGCTGCCGGCGCAGCGTCGCTGCCGTTCTTTGCAAGTCTCTACGCCCAGGGCAAGTCGTGGGAGTTTTCGTCGTCAGTGGCCCGCTCGGTATCGCGGCTCATGGCGTTTGGAACGCTGCTCGGCGCGTGGATGATCGCGCTCGCGCCGTGGCTGCTGGACCTCTTCCGCGGTGGTGGTTTCCATCGCAAGGATGCTTCGGAGACTGCGCTCTACTTCGTTGTCTTCTCGGTGACACTGGGGATCTGGTCGGCCCAGGGCATCTACGCCCGCGCCTTCTACGCGGCCGGTAACGCCCGCACTCCACTGATCGCGGGCTCGATCATCACGGTGATCAGCCTGCCGGTGTACTGGCTGCTCTTCAAGACGCACGGCACGCTGGGACTCTCCATCGCCAGCGATCTTGGCATGACGTCGTACACCGTCGTGTTGGCAGCTCTGCTGCATCGCAAGCGACTGGTTTCGCTCGGGCACGTGGAGTGGTGGGAGCTTCTGCGGACGCTGCTGGCCTCCGCCGCGACTCTCGGAGCAATCAACCTGGTGACGCACAATATGTCGCGCCCACACTCGCACCTGGATGACGTCGGCGTCGTGCTTGCGGGTACGGTCGTCTGGGTTGTAGTGGGCTTCGGTGTCCTGGTTGCCGCCAAAAGCAAATTGCCGCGGCAGATACTGCGCCGCGGCAAAGCTTAGATCGATTTTGTCTAATGTCTTATTCGTAGGAGAGCGCGTCGATAGGATCTTTACGAGCGGCCTTCCACGCCGGGTAGAGTGCTCCGAGTAGCGCGCCCGAAAGTGCAATGCAAACGGCTGCTGAGACCCATCCCGGAGTGATCGAGAAGCTCTGGGTGGGGAAGCGTGCATGCAACACCGAGCGCAGAATATATGTTCCGGCGATTCCCAGCACCACGCCAACCACAGCTAAAAGCCCCGTCTCGCGCAGGACGACGGAGACAATGTCGAACTTGCTGGAACCCATCGACTTCAGGATGCCGATCTCTCTCGTGCGCTCCATAACGGCCGTGTACATCGACTGGAAGATCACGAGGAAGCCGATGACGATGGCGATGCCGATCACCACGCGCAGTGCGATGTTGAAGCCCGGCATACGCTCAGGGGTCAGTGAGGAAAGCAGCTCGTCCAGCGTTTGAACGCTCCAGCCCTGCAGTCCATCGGTGGCTAGCAGCTCCTTGCGTACAGCGTTCTGGTACTTCGGCGCGTCTTCTGTCTTGATATAGAACGCTGAAGCCTTGCCGGTGCTGCCGTCGAGCGAGTCCATGGTGGTCAGCTGTATGAACTTGCGCGCGCCCTTGCCGTGCTCGACAATGCCGCAAACGCGGAACTGATGGTTGAGCGCCTTGACGGTATCGCCCACCTTCAGGCCCTTGCCGCTGGCCGCCTGCAGGTCGTCGACGATCATGTCAAAGGGCTGCTGGAACGGGCCGCCTGACTTGAAGACGAACGGCCGCAGGTCGTTGAAGCTCGCATAGTCGATGCCGTAGATGTTCTCGAGCGAAGCACCCATTGTCAGCTTGATGTTGATCGGTGCGACGACCTGCACATGCGGCAGGGCGCGCAGCACGTTGGCGATACGAACGTCCGCAGAGGCTGCGGACGTATTCATCAGCGCGGTGGAGGCACCGGGGTGCGTCAGCATATCGCCGCCGATGCCCGTGGTGCCCATGCGCGAGTTGTCCAGGATGCCGAACATCACGCCGGAGATCGAAAGGATCATCACAACTTCAATCGCGACGGCGAGGGCACTGATAACAGAGCGCAGGGGACGGTGGATGAGATTGCCGACAATAAGCTTGTTCATGAATTTCTTTCTCGATAACAGCGATAACAGATAGTGCTGCAGCAAACGGTAGTGGCTAAGCCGTTAGGCGGGTTGTGTCGTTGGCTCGGCTACCTGTTGGCGCCCAGCAATGAGTTGCCCCGCCAGCGGTGCGAGATAAGTCGTGGCCAGAATGCAAAGGATCATTGCGAGATTGGAGTACCAGATGAAGTAGATCAGGCCATTAAGGCCGCTCTCGGGTGCCATGTGCGAAAAGAACATGGCATAAAACAATCCCCAGGGTGTAGAGCGTATGTCTCCGGCGATGATTTCGATAACCAGGAAGTGCAGTAGCAGAAGTGGCAGCACAACCAGAGTGATTGCCTGCCAACCTGCAAGATGGTAGACCTCTGCTGGCAGGCCGAAGGATACTCCGGTAGTTTCGTCCTCTGGACCGATAGCGCCTAGTTGGCGGGCGTAATAGTTTCCGCCTGCATCTGCAGGCATGAGGGACTCCTTGTTGGGAAGCACAAGGTGCGGCAGCCAGTTGCAAAAGAGGTACCAGAGATAGTTGTAACCGATGAAGTGGCCACGCGTGGAGTAAGCGATAAGTTGGTCGTCCAAAGGCCATGTGGTGAGGCGTTCGGCCATGCCACCAACGTTTTTGCCGAAGTAGTCGCTGGTAGCAGCGAGTCTGCTTTCTTCGTCAATCTCTTGAACCTGGCGGTAGTAGCCGATGTTTTCAATCATGTTGCCCACCAGCGCGAAACGTGCCCCTGCCGTCGGCAACTCCCGACCGGCACTTCTGCCAATCTGGGCAATTGGAACCATCACCAACAGCACAAACGAGAGGAACGCTGTACATACCGCGAAGTGCACTAGACGCAACCGGAATCTGGCGAAAGCGATTCCAACGACCCAGCACACGAAAGGGGAGAACATATCCTGCTTGCTGAAGCCCTGAACCGAGTTCAGAAAGAGCAGACCTCCAGAGACGAGTACGATCCAGTTCACACAGCGTTTCCCGTTACTGGACTGAACTGCATCAATCGTTCCCAGAATGATGGCCATGTATTGCAGCAAATTCAGCCGTGAGATAGCGCCGAAGATGGTTCCTTCACCGCCTGGCAGGATGAACCCTAGAACGAACATCAGAAGGCAGACGATCAGGGCTCCTGACGCTGCTTCGTGGTAACTGAAGCGGCGCCTCAGCATGATGCGTTCCGCAATGCTCTCCGTATTGCCTACGATTTTGGTCGTGGCGATTGCGGCTAAGAGCATGATAGCCATGCAGGCGGTGTAAACAGCCATGGACAGAATGGGCATGGCGGAGTTTGTATCGGGAGCTTCACCAATACAAAGCTTGACGATGGAGCCAGAGAGCACGGTCATCGCGCCAAACCAGAAGATGAAGCTTCCAGAGGCCCGGGTAAACCCACCTGCGATATTGAAGGCCATCACCCACAGAACCACATAGGCAAAGTGAAGTACAACGTACTCCATGTGGGTATGCAGAAAAACTTGGGCAAACGCGAGAACCAGCGCGAAAGCTAGCGCCCAGTTCATCGGAATGCGGCGAAAGAGAACGATCTGCACGGTTATTCCAGTTTACGCTGACTGCTTCACGCTGTGTGATAGCCTAGCGGTGCTCAGCCCTTTAGTGCGACTATTTTGTGTTTTACTGGCTGTTTCGCGCTATTTCATTCGCTCTTCCCATACAAAGGCTGCTTCTTGTTCAAGGATCGTATACAGCGCTGGACGGTGTTTGCTCTTCTGCTGATTTCCATCGGCGCAGCCTATCGCGGCTACTTCGTCTATCACGACGAAGAGATGCTTAACGGAATCGGCAATGAGTTGGGATTGGCTGCCGGACACGGCCTGGCCCCGTTTCAATATCGCGTAGGGGTACTCTGGCCTGCGTACTTCCTTTATGAGCACGGTGTGACTTTCCGCCATTCCTTTGGGGTCTTCGACCTCATCGCGCTCACGGTAGTGCTTCTGTTGGGATATCGGCTGCTGGTTCGCAAGCCTTTGTATCGTTCGGCTTCGTTGCTGCGGCAGGTTTTTTTCAGTGTTTTGTACTGCGGCATGGCGTCGTTTCTCATCAGCTGGCAGGACCTTTACAAGAAGTTCGAAACCGCGCCGACGGCCATGCTGCTGATGTTGCTGTTGTGGCTCTTCACTTCGCGGGAAGAAGAATCGCCTGCCCGTCCCGAACGCCCCGCTATCCTCACGCTGCTCCTTGTGTTTGTTGTGAGTCTGGCTCAGGCGCTGGTGCGTGCTGAGATCGGTATGGCGGTTGGGCTTGGAGTTCTGGGGCTGCGTGTTTTCTGTCCCTGGGCACGGCTCTCGTTGTCGCGAAATCTTTCGATCGTGGCCGCGTTCGTGATGATGTTCACTGCAGGGACGACACAACTCGTGATGAGTCGCATCGTTTACCCGCACGCCCACTACCCGGCCGGGGCGTTTTTCATGCTGTTCAGCAACCTTCGTGATGTCTTTGGCACGTCGGCGTTCCTGTTGATGATGCCGCCATTGCTCTGGCTCTACTGGCGGACATGGAAGAAGCCGCTACGGGGTGATGGTGCGGGGCTGGCGTTTTTGCTGGGTTCGCTGCCGTTTCTTGGCTTGTGGCTGCTGATCGGGCGTACCGGAGAGGTGCGCATTTTCATCCCGTTTGGCCTCGCGCTTCTGCCCTATCTCTGCCAGACCTTCAGTTCGCTGATCCCTGACTCTGCCCCGCAGGTTTCTGTCGCCGATACCTTCTGAGCTTTTCTCCGCGCATCGACGCCCGATTGCACATTATTCTGTGCATGCAGGTCACGGGCCACTAGCGATGCGAATCGGAGATAGTTGTGGAGTTTGGACCCCATCTAAGAGAAGAGCGAGAGCGGCTGGGAGTGCCTTTGTCTGCCGTGGCAGACGGCACGAAGTTCTCTCTGCGTCATCTGGAAGCTCTGGAGAATGGAGACGGGGCTGCCCTGCCGGGCGGCGTCTTCAATCGCGGCCTGGTGCAAAGCTACTGCCGCTATCTTGGCATCGACGAAAGCCAATGGTTGAACCGCCTCTCCGAAACTCAGCCTGAGCGAGAGCCGCAGGAGTTTGCCGAGTTCGCTGAGGCGATCAAACGCAACCGTGTACGGGAAACGCCTCTGGTGGAACGCCGCTGGGCGGGTGTTTTGTTGATGCTGGTAGCCCTTTGCGCTATGGGCTGGGCGGCGTGGCACTTCGTCATCCAGCCACGGGTAGGCCATTTGGCCTCGCCGCTACCGCCGCAGGCGACCGTTCCAGCTTCGAACTCATAAGCCTCGCTCACAAGCGAGACGGTTTGCCGCTCAATGCATCTTCCCGCGTTTCGCCTGTAGATTCTGGCTGGTCGCTGTTGGTGTGGCGGTTACGCTGGCACAGCGAGTAAAATAAAAGGGTTCCGCGACTACCCTGAACTAGGGCAGGTTCGGAGCGACCGGAGTGTCGGCCTCCTGGAAGGCTCCTGCCTTTCTTCTTTGCCGCGCGGAAACCGGTCGTCGGGCGCCTTGTGCTGGCTTTTGTGCCGTGCACGGCGGGTCCGGCTATCTCACGGAGGAGTACCAAAGCTTTGTCTACCACTGACCGTTTCCTGTTTACCAGCGAGTCCGTGACCGAAGGTCACCCGGACAAAATTGCCGATCAGATTTCTGATGCCATCCTCGACGCCTGCCTTGCGGAAGATCCGTACTCGCGCGTTGCGTGCGAAACGTTGACCTGCACAGGCCTCGTAGTCGTTGCCGGCGAAATCACCACCAAGGCACATCTCGATATCCAGACGCTGGTCCGCTCGACGGTGAAGGAGATCGGTTACGACGACGCGCTCAAGGGTTTTGATTCCAACACCTGCGCCGTCATTTCGGCCATCAACACCCAGTCGCCTGACATCGCTCAGGGCGTGGATACCGGCGGAGCCGGCGACCAGGGCATGATGTTCGGCTATGCCACCAACGAGACCCCCGAGCTGATGCCGACGCCGATCTCGCTGGCGCACAAGCTCGCAGCCAAGCTCTCGGAAGTCCGCAAGTCGGGCCTCATGGGCTACCTCCGTCCCGACGGCAAGTCGCAGGTCACGGTGGAGTACAGCGCCGACCACAAGCCGGTTCGTGTGGACGCAGTCGTCATCTCCTCGCAGCACGCGGAAGAGATTGGCAACGACCAGATTCACGCGGACATCATGGAGCACGTTATCCAGGCCGTCATCCCGGCTGAGCTGCTTGATGCTGACACCAAGTACCACATCAACCCGACGGGCCGCTTCGTTATCGGCGGACCGATGGGCGACTCCGGCCTGACCGGACGCAAGATCATCGTGGACACCTACGGTGGCATGGGCCGTCACGGCGGCGGAGCGTTCTCGGGCAAGGATTCGACCAAGGTCGACCGTTCGGCTGCGTACATGGCGCGCTACATTGCCAAGAACATCGTGGCCGCTGGCCTCGCGGATCGCGCCGAAGTGCAGCTTGCTTACGCGATCGGTGTGGTTGAGCCGGTTTCGATCCGCATTGACACCTTCGGTACGGGCAAGGCTTCTGAGTCGCGCCTGATCGAGCTGGTTCGCGAGAACTTCAAGCTCACGCCGAAGGGCATCATCGAGAGCCTCAACCTGCGTCGCCCGGTCTTCAAGAAGACCGCAGCGTACGGCCACTTCGGCCGTACCGGAGAATCCTTCACCTGGGAAGCGACCGACAAGGCCGAAGCCCTGAAGGCTGGCGCACAGGCTGAACTCGCTGCCAAGTAAGCGACTTCGCTCAAGCAAAACAGAACGGCGAGCCCCAAAGGGCTCGCCGTTCTGTTTTGCAATCCTTTGGGCAAAGTTCAGGTTGCCATCCACACCAGGCTCAGCAGCACCACGACCCCGACTGTCGCGGCGAAGATCCGGTTCGCCTTCAGCAACATCTCTGCCATACCCTTTGAGACGCCAGCTTCGCTTCAAAGGTTGACGAGAGGTTGCGATTCGGCCAAATATTCAGCCTCCCGGCGACTCAGCGTTCGATCGTTACGCTGTGAATCGTGACCGGCGTCAGAGGCTTGTTATGCGCGTCGCGTGGTACGCGGGCGATGGCCGCTGCCACTTTGGTCGAGTCCGCGTCGCACTGCCCGAAGATGGTGAACTTTCCGTCCAGCCTGTGTTGCGGCGTCTCCGTCACGAAGAACTCGCTGGAGTTCGTGTCCGGGCCCGCATTCGCGTAGGCAAGTCGGCCGGGCCGGTCAAAGGAAAGGCCGGGAACGACTTCGTTGGCGAAGCGGAAGCCGATCGAGCCATCTCCCGAAGCGTCGCCAGGCATATCGCTCTGCTGCACCATGAAGTCTGGGATGACTCGTGCAAAATGCAGGCCGTCGTAGAAGCGGTGGCCCTTCATAACGGCCTTCGTTCCGGGATGCCGCCACGCTTTGGTGCCTTCGGCGAGGCCGATGAAGTTCGCCGTAGCGTTCGGCGTTTCCTTGAAGAGTTTGCAGCGCAGCGTTCCTTCGCTGGTGGCGATAACGGCTGTAGGCCCGGTCGGCTGCGGAACAGGGATCTCGGAGCCGGGGATCGGCGGGTAGATCCAGGGCTGCACAGGCACGTTGGCCGTTAGCGGAGGAAGCGGCTCGCCGGTCTTGACGAGCAGGGCTTTGTTGATCATCACGGGCAGTGGCGGTCGGTTCCCCGCCATCAGCATCTTGTGCGAAATCGCTTCGACCTTCGTCACGCTCGCGGCATCGCAAAGCCCGATCGGCGCCAGTCGTCCCTTGGCCTCCTCGTCGCCGTGCTCAAGAATCATGAACTTTGTGCCGGTAATGCTTCCACTGGCTTCCACCATGCCGAGGACCCCCGGCTGGTCGAGCGTAAGGACGTTTTTCTCTGCAGGGAAGGGCTTCGGCGGACCGCCGACATACGTGGGGCGATCTCCGCTTACGCCGTCCGTGACGCCGATCATGGGGGAGCCGTCGTAGGAGCCACCCGTGACCAGAGATGTAAACTGCGCAACAGCCAGTGGAGCTTCGTTCTCAAAGAGCCTGCAGCTCAGACGTCCTTCGCTGGTGTCGAAGAGCACGGTGGCGCCGGTCGGCTGTGGAGCGGCATGCGTTTTCTTGTGGGCGGCTTTCTGCGCACTCGCCAGGGCGGGAACAAGGGCGAAGGGAAGCAGCGCTGCAGCGAAAAGTCTCATGGCTCGATGCTATAGCGAACCACGCTACATGGCGCTTAGCGGAAGTTCTCCCAGGCTGGGAGCGATCAGCACGCGGTTACGTCCTGCGTTCTTGGCTTGGTAAAGGCCACGGTCGGCGCGGCGGAGAAGGCTTTGGATGTCATCGCCGTTCTGGTACGTGGCCAGACCGATGCTCGCAGTCAGGCGTACGCGAGACTGTTCCTGTTGTTCGATCGGCGAAGCCGTCATCTCAACGTTCTCCACGTTGGTGCGGATGCGTTCGGCAACGATATACGCGGCAATATGGTCCGCATTGGGCAGGAGAGCGGCGAACTCTTCGCCACCCCATCGAGCCAGCACGTCGGAGCCTCGAGTCGCGTTCTGCATGGCTTCAACGGCAGCCACAAGGGCTGCGTCGCCCACAGAGTGGCCAAAGCCATCATTGATCTTTTTGAAGTGATCGAGATCGACCATGAGGATGGAGAAGGTGGTTCGTTTGCTGTTCAGGTTGCTGACTTCACGTTCGCAGGCGTCAAGAAACATGCGGCGGTTGTAGAGCCGCGTGAGCGGATCGGTGCCGGCCATGTACTCCAGTTGCGAAGAGAGCTGCGTTGTCGACATCCAGAAGTAGCCGAAGGCCAGGCCGAGGGCAACCGCGATATACAGTGCGTAGGTAAAGTTATAGATCAGGATGTCCCAGCGGCCCTGATGCAGGTGCCTGGTAGCGATAAGCCCGGCCCGGATGATGTTGAAGGTCGCGAAGAAGAGCAGGATGAAGGCGCAGAAGTACGCCGGTGGCTTCTCGTGGCGACGGGCGGTCTTCAATAAAAACACCCCGGTTGCCAGGCATTGTGTTGCGATGATCAGACTCACGGCGATAAAACGCAGCACCATGAAATGCGCGTTCAAGATCTGGGCGACATCGGCCGCTGCCGTCAGCGCCAGAAGAATGAGGGAAACTCTGGAAAGCCGCTTGTGGCTGCCCATCATCTCCATTACAGCAACATGGAGCAAGGCAAATGCGATCAGAGCCAGGCAATCAGCGGGAATGATGGGCCAGTTGGGCAACTGTCGCGGCATCAGCATGAAGATGGCGCAGAGGAATCCCGTGGCGAACGCAGCGGTCAGCCAGCGCAGACCTCGCAACCTCCGGTTCGTGGCGGAGACAACACACAGGCAAAGGCCACCCATGCCGAGTATGGCTGCGCCAAACTGAATAATCGTTATGGAATCCATGGGATGCGTCGTTCTCCAGGACCAGAAGTCCGTGCCAGTCTGCTCGAGAGATAGTCGGCGAATGAATTCCTGCTTCCATCAGCAGTGGGTCTGCGTCTTCTCAGCAAAACGGTGTTTCCGATAGAGGTACTCGGAGATGAAAGCGGGCCCGTAGATACGTCATAATGCGGCGATAACAGCGAGTTGCCACCCATCCTACTCCTGCAGAGGAAGGCGCATCCATACGAAAATGATCGTTTCTCAACAGATTTTTGGTCTGATTTCACAAGGAAGGCAAGGATTTCATCGCATACGCGGTTCGGCCGGGCAGCGTTGCGCTTCTTTCTTTGCATCACAGACTAGGAACGCCCTTCAGGAACCCTTTGTGCTGATCAAATCTGAGTTCGATATCCAGTTTCATCTGCCTGCTCCTACGCCGATGATCGCCTTGCTCCACGTCCATCCTTCCGTGGAACCACGGTTGCTAAGCCGGGAAACGCTTACGGTGGAGCACTTTCCGGTGTCAGGCGCCCCTGTCACGATTGGCTGCGAGGAGTATATCGACAGCTTTGGCAACCGGTGCGCGCGTTTCAGCGCCCCTGCCGGTGGCATCCGGTTGTCCGGCTCGCATCTTCTTTCTGCACCGGAAACACCTGATCCGCAAGGCTTTGGGCTCGGGCTGGAGCCTGTCGACAAGCTTCCGTCCGAGACGCTGCAGTATCTGCTGGCGTCCCGCTACTGCCAGGTCGACCAGTTCGGCGGCATCGCTCAGGACCAGTTCGGCGGCTATGCGCCGGGGTGGGAGACGGCGGCGGCGATTCGTGACTGGGTGCATGGCAAGGTGACGTTCAACTACGGTGCCGCGCGTTCGACGAAGACGGCCATGGATGTCTTCACCGAGCGGATTGGCGTCTGCCGTGACTTCCAGCATCTGGCCGTTACGTTGACCCGGTGCATGAACATTCCAGCGCGCTATGTAACTGGATACCTTGGGGATATACGGCTTCCAGCCGCAGGCGCAGGAGACTTCTCCGCGTGGTATCAGGTGTGGCTTGGGGGGCGCTGGTGGGATATGGATGCTCGCCACAATGCGCCCCGGCTGGGGCGTACGTTGATGGCTGTAGGGCGGGATGCGGCCGATGTGGCCATCACAACCAGCTTCGGAGTGGCCGATTTGAAACGTTTTTATGTCGAATCGTACGAGGTCGATGAGCAGGGAAAACCGGTCCCTTTGCCCTTGGCCCGGCCGAATGAATCGATCGCGGTGCAGGAAGGCGAAGTCCAGTCGCGCTAGTCGAGGGAGGCGAGTGGGCTTCACCTCCGAGGAAAATTAAGGGTTTTTCTGCAGACGCAAAAAGACCGTCTCTCCAGGGGAGAGGACGGTCGGGGAGGCTGCTCGCCAGGGGGAGGCTGCGGCGGTGTTATTCGCCGTCTGCGCTGCCGGCGCGGCCAGCTACGAGGCAGGGAGCAAGAATCATGAGAAGGAAAGCGGCTGCGGTGAGCATAGCGTGCATGGTGTTCTCCTATGCAGGGAACGGCGTTCCCTGTTGACTCTTTGATCATCTCTCCGGAGCAGGAAAGCTGTAAGACAACGAAGGTTGAGGGGCCACGGACGAAGGTCGTGGTATCACCTAACGCTTTTGTGGCATCTGGCTGGCGTAGGAAGACGAAGAGTGTTTGCCCGCAATTGGCGGAGTGCGCATTTTGGCTGCCGGTTGAACGATACTAAGTATGTTGTCCATGGCGCAGTCACCTATGTCCTCATCCTCTATGTCCTCCTCTTCGAAGAACGCAAAACATATCTTTGCCGGGCTTGCCTGGCAGCAGGTTCTGGCTCGCGATGCGAGCGCAGACGGACAGTTTGTCTATGCCGTGAAGTCCACCGGTGTGTACTGCCGCCCCAGCTGCCCGAGCCGTCGCCCGGAGCGCCGCAACGTCAGCTTCTTCTCGACGCCGGCAGCGGCGGAAGCAGCAGGCTATCGCGCCTGCCTGCGATGTGAGCCGCAGCGGGTGGAGCTGCGGGCTGATCCGCAGGCCGAAGCCGTGGAGCGTGCGTGCGCGCTGCTGACGACGGGTGAGCGCATCGAGCTTGATGATCTGGCTACGGCGGTTGGGCTGGGCAAGTTTGCCCTTCTGCGGGCTTTTCAGCGCATCCTCGGCGTTTCGCCGGGTGAGTACGCGCGAACGACGCGCCGTGAACTCTTCCGCGATCGTGTGCGGACACCGAAGAAGACGGTTACAGAAGCGATCTACGATGCGGGTTTTGGTTCAACGAGCCGAGTGTATGAGCAGGCTGCGGCTACCTTCGGGATGTCTCCGACGGCGATGAAGGATGGTGGTCGGGGCGAGTCGATTCGTTGGTCGACGGGCGAGTGCTCACTGGGCACGCTGCTGGTGGCGGCGACCGACCGTGGGCTTTGCGCGGTATCGTTTGCCAACTTTGAGGGTGAGGCTGTGGCGGAGTTGCGCGAGCGCTTTCCGCAGGCCGTGATTCGTCGCGACGACGAGCAGCTTGGCGAGATGCTGCGCACCGTGCTGGCGTATGTCGAAGAGCCCGGTGCGGCGTTGCAGATGTCGTTCGACATCCGGGCGACGGCGTTTCAGCAGCGTGTGTGGGAGGCCCTGCTGGCGATTCCTGCGGGTGAGACGCGGACCTACGCCGAACTGGCCGAGAGCATTGGCGCACCGAAGTCCGTGCGTGCGGTCGGAACGGCTTGCGGAGCGAACCCGCTGGCGGTAGTGATTCCGTGCCATCGCGTGGTGGGTGCGGGTGGCAAGCTGACGGGCTATCGCTGGGGAACGGAGCGCAAAGGTGCGCTGCTGGAGCGCGAGGGTGGCCGCAAAGAGTAGGGCCGGTTTAGACGCAGGATGAACGATCGCGGCACGAACTCGTAGAATTAAAGAAGACAGCGCCCCTGCGCCGATGGTGGTTTGTTTCGCTCATGAAGCTGCGTCCTGTTCTGGTTGTTCTGGTAATTCTGACTGGTTTTTATCTGCTGACCACGCGTCTGATGCCCGTGGGAGCGCTGGCGGGCTGGGTTCACGGTAGCCATCCCGGCGATGGAACGTCGACGACGGCGATCTCCGGGCCGATGGGCACGTTTGGCCTGACGCAGGCGGATGCCGCTCCGGCGTTCGACGCAGAAGAGCAGCAGAACATTGCGGTCTACAAGAAAGCGCTGCCGAGCGTGGTGAACATTACCTCGACGGAGGTGGCGTATGACTTCTTCTATCGCCCGGTGCCGCAGCAGGGCCAGGGGTCGGGCTTCATCCTGAACAAGGATGGCAACATCCTGACGAACAACCACGTCATCGACAACGCGCAGCTTGTCGAGGTGACGCTGTGGAACAAGAAGAAGTACAAGGCGAGCGTGATTGGCGTGGACAAGAACCACGATCTTGCTTTGCTGAAGATCAACGGCGCTCCTGATCTGCAGCCTGCGACGCTGGCCTCTGGCAACAGCCTGATGGTTGGCCAGCGGGTGTATGCGATTGGCAATCCGTTTGGCTTTTCGGGCACGATGACGCGCGGCATCATCTCGGCGATTCGTTCGGTGCAGATGCCTAGTGGCAACAAGATTGAGGACGCGATCCAGACGGATGCGAGCGTGAATCCGGGTAACTCCGGCGGGCCGTTGTTGAACTCGCGCGGCGAGGTCATCGGCATCACGACGATGATTGCGACGAACCCCAACGGCAATGCGGATCAGTCGGCAGGCATTGGCTTTGCGATTCCGATTGCGACGGCGAAGGCGGTGCTGGATGACTTTGCGAAGTATGGCCGGGCGCGACGTCCGTCGCTGGACATTGTGACGCTGCCGATCGGACCCGATATCGCCGAGCAGATTGGTCTGCCGGCGGATTACGGCATCCTGATCGAGCGCGTTCTGCCGGGCGGAGCGTCTGAGCAGGCAGGGCTTCGCGGCGGCACGCAGCGCGCGTACATGGGCAACACGCCGATCATGCTGGGCGGCGACCTGATCGTGGCCTTTGACGGCCAGCCGATCACGAACGCGCAGGACCTTTCGAACGCGTTGAACAGCAAGCACGCAGGCGACAACATTACGCTGACGGTCTTCCGTGGGCGCCAGCGGATTGCGGTGCATGTGACTCTGTCGGAGGCCAAGCAGGTGATTGGCGGAGGGCAGAGGGTTTAGGGAGTTCTCAGTTCTCAGTTGACTGTTGTCCGTTGGGGATGGGGCTGGCGAATGAATTGCCGCTATATCGAAGTGGGGCGCAGCCTGATGGCTGCGCCCCATTTCAGTTCCTGCTCCCTACTCCCTGCTTCTACCGGTTGTTGTCGAAGAGCGAGCCTGCGATTCCTCCGATAACGGCGGCGGTGCCCATGCCACGGAGGTTGCGGCTGTTGTCGTCGTGGGAAAGGTAAGGCTCGAGGGCGTGGGCGAGGTTGACGAGCGGAAGCGTTTGCAGCCAGACTCGGCCTGGGCCGGTGAGCGCGGCGAGGAAGATGCCGTCGCCGCCGAAGAACATGTTGCGAATACCCTGGACACGCGTGATGTTGAAGCCGACCGAGCTTTGGAAGGCGCCGACATGGCCGGGATGGACGCGGAGCACTTCGCCGGGTTGCAGGTCTTTGACGACGACCTCGCCTGCGAGTTCGAGCCAGGCGGTGCCGTGGCCGGAGACCTTCTGCAGCAGAAAGCCGTCGCCGCCGAAGATGCCCGCGCCGAGTGACTGCTGAAAGCCGACGCCGAGCTCGATCTGCGAGGTGGCGCAGAGGAAGCCGTGGCGATGGATCATCATCTCCTGCCCGGGGGCGATTTCGACGGGGAGAATGTGGCCGGGGACCTTGGTGGCGAAGGCGACTTCGCCGGGGTAGCCCTGCGGGGTGTACTCGGTCATGAAGAGCGTGCCGCCGCCTGCGATGCGCTTGATGGCACCGAAGATGCCGCCACCACCGGCGAGCTGCGTGTGCGTGCTCATGGCGATGGTCTGGGACATCCAGCTCAGCTCGCCGGCTTCAGAGATGACGCTCTCGCCGGGCTGCAGAAGCACTTCAAGGACAGGCATGGTGGTGCCGATGATTCGCGATTGCATTCGTTTTACTCCTGCGGGCTGATTGTGTTGCGGCTCGCACACCATGCTACGCCGGGGGTGTGGGAAAAGTTCCGTGCAGCTAGAACGGCGGCCACTCGAAGGCGATCAGTTTTCCGGCCTGGGCTGGGTCGATCTTGACGCCTGCTTCGGTAAGGGCTTTGGCGAGTACGGGGTCTTTGCCGTCGGCAATGTCGGCGGCAGAAGGAAGAGCGAGTTCGTCCGGGAAGACGCCAGCATTTTCTATCGAGTGGCCGTCGGACATGATGATGTTGTCGACTGTGATGTGGGTGCCGAAGCTGACGAAGATGGAGTCGCCTACTTTGCCCTCGAAGTACTTGGACTCCATCAGCTCCCCGGCGCTGCGGTCGCCGATGACGGTGCCCCGATGTTCGAGCTGGATGATGCGTGCGAAGGCCTCTGATGCGGAAGCGGACTGGGCATCGATGAGGACGATGAGTTTTCCGTCGTAACGGCCGAAGTGCCCGGTCGGGGAAAACCTCTTTTTGGTCGATTTACGGCCGACTTCGGTGTACATCTCAACGGGATGGTCGAAGAGGTGCTGCACCATCGTTTTCAGAATTTCAACGTCTCCGCCGCCATTGCCGCGTAGATCGATGACGAGCGTGCCAGCTTTATGCGCTTTGGCGAAGACGGTATTGATGACGTCATCGGACGTTTCAAAGCTTGGCATGTGCCAAAGCACGGCGTTGTCGTAAACGATGTACTGGTGTCTCTGCCAGTGGGCGTAGTTCTGCGCGTCGATCCGATCTTTCCAGTTGTTCACGCCACCTGCGTCGTCGAAGTTTCGAAAGGCTACGCCCTGCTTGAATTGGGCCTTCACTACTTCGGTGCGATGTTTGCCGTTTGTGTCCGCGACCTCGATCTTCAACTCGGGTGTATGGATGAGTGTGTCGAAGGTGTAGGTGAGCAGGTCGTAGCTCTTACGGCGGGCAGAAATTCCGTTGATGCTTACGATGCGGTCGCCGGGATGCAGCTTTGTGGACGCATCTGAACCCGGTCGCGTGTCTGTAACGAAGACCGCTTCGCCGATGACGTCCATCGCAAAGCCTCGGTCCATCTTGTCGATTCTGTCCGGAGGGATGAAGGTGGTGTGCGAGTCGTTCAGCGTGGAGACGAAGGTTGCAAGCAGGAAGTAGGCTTCGTCCGGGTTATGTACGTTGGTCAGCAGCTTTTCCGTGCGGGCCATGTTTCCGGCCAGATCGACGCCGTGGAAGGTCGGGTCATAGTAGTTGTGCTGCAGGTTGGCGTAGATCTGGTGGAGCATCATGCGAGCGCGGTCGGCCTCGTAGGCGTCGACTTTCTGGGCGGGCTGCTGCGCTGCGGCTATGCAGGAGAGGGTGAGCACGGCCGTGGCAAGGCGGCGCAGGCCTGAGGTTCGTAGCCAAAGTTTCTTTGAGGGCATGGGCGGAGCCAATTTTAGCAAGGCGAGGAACCTTGAAGGCTAATGCTCGCGCACAGGGTCGCGGCCTAGACTCTGGGTAAGGGAGTGCTTGCCATGGCGACGCGTAAAAAGAGTTCCGGTTCCGGCTTTGGCAAGTTCTTGCTTGGGTTTCTGTGCGCGGCGGTGATCGCTGCTGGCGGTGCGTGGTGGTATCTGCACCGGGGCAAGCCGATTACCTATCTGCCTTTGAGTGAAGAGGCGCCTGCTGCGGTGGCTCCGGTGAGGCCTGTGGCGAAGAAGGCTGTGCCGCATCAGGCCGTTGCGCCGTCGTTTGAGTCGCTGGGGAAGGTGTCACCGGACGAGTCTGCGGCGGGGCCGGTGAAGACGATTCCTGCACCACCGTTTGCGGCGAGTGAGGATGCGTTTGAGGCTGGAGCGGTGACGTATCGCAAGCGCTGTGCGGGTTGCCACGGAGCGCCCGGGCATGATGCTCCCAATGGGCTTGCTCTGCCGACACCCGCGAAGCAGTTCTTCCGCGCCGGTGGGCTGGGTGCGAAGTCTGCAGGGGCGATCTATGTGGCGATTCGCGATGGCAATCACAAGGCCGGGATGCCGGCGTACAGCGGCGTTCTTCCTGATTCGTCGATGTGGGACGTAGCGTTGTTGTTGAAGGCAGCAAATCAACCTTTGCCTGATCCGGTGGTCTCGAAGCTTGGCAAATAGCTGCGTGCGATACTGACGACAGTATGTTTAAGCGTGTATTGCTGAAAATTTCCGGTGAAGCGTTGGCTGCCGGTCGCGGCTTTGGTGTGGATGCGGTGTTTATTCACCAGGTGGCTGCAGAGATCGCGGACGTTGCGCGTAGTGGCTGCCAGGTTGGCGTCGTTGTGGGTGGCGGCAACTTCTTCCGCGGTGTGGCCGAGCAGGCCGTTGGCATGGACCGCGTTGCGGCTGATCACATGGGAATGCTTTCGACGGTGATCAACGCGATTGCGTTGCAGGATGCCATTGAGAAGGCCGGGCTGCCGACACGCGTGATGAGCGCGATCGAGATGCACGAGGTCGCAGAGCCTTACATTCGCCGCCGCGCGATTCGTCATTTGGAGAAGGGCCGCGTGGTGATCTTTGCTGCCGGTACAGGCAATCCTTACTTCTCGACCGATACGGCTGCAAGCCTGCGTGCGATGGAGATTGGCGCGGACGTGCTGCTGAAGGCGACCTCGGTGGACGGCATCTACTCGGCTGATCCGAAGAAGGACCCAGACGCGACGAAGTTCGAGACGATCAGCTACATGGACATCATCAAGCTTGGTTTGAAGGTGATGGATACCTCGGCTGTCAGCATGTGCAAGGACAACGGGATGCCGATGATTATCTTCTCCATGCGTGAAACAGGTAACATTCTCCGCGTGGTGAATGAAGAGAAGCTGGGTACGCTTGTGACGGCGGAGTAGCTGCTCGAAACTTTGAGGAGTGGAAGTTATGCATAAGGCCGTTTGGGCGCTGGCGATTCTATCTTCGGCTGCACCAGCGGCCTTTTCGCAGACTGCTGTAGCTGTCGATCCCCATGCTGCGGGCGCGGCGATGGCCGCGACGGTGCAGACGAAGTGGCCTGCAGCGGTGATCCCAGAGGCGCACAAGCCCGGTGCGATGACCTACGAGGTGGGCACGCTGTTGGACGGCATGGCCGCGATGGCGGAGGCGACCGGAGACCCGAAGGACTTTGCGTATGTGAAGGCGGCGGTCGATCGCTGGGTGATGCCGGATGGCACGGTGCGCTCGGGGGCGAACAAGCCGTTCTCGGCCAGCAACCATGCTCTGGATGACTTTGAACCGGGGCGTGCCATTGTGTATGTCTGGCGACGGACGCATGATCCTCGCTATCGCAAGGCCGCTACGGAGATGATCGACGGGCTGAAGCCGCAGCCGCGCACGCCTGAAGGTGGCTACTGGCACAAGCAGATTTATCCGCAGCAGATGTGGCTTGACGGAGCGTACATGGCGGAGCCGTTCCGCGCGTCGTACGCAGCGGAGTTTGGCCCGGCGAGCGAGTTCGACGATATTGCCAAGCAGTTCATGCTGATGGCCGAGCATACGTATGACCCGAAGACGGGTCTGCTGCGGCACGGATGGGACTCGGCACACACGCAGCCGTGGGCGGATAAGACGACCGGGCAGTCGCAGGAGGCGTGGGCGCGTGCGATGGGCTGGTATGTGATGGCGCTGGTGGATTCGCTGCCGTACTTCCCCGCAGAGCACCCGGCGCGACCGGCGATGATTGCTCGCCTGAAGCAGTTGATGGATGCGGTGGTGAAGTATCAGGACCCGCAGACGGGTTTGTGGTGGGATGTGCTCGACAAGGGATCGCGCGAAGGCAACTTCCGCGAGACCTCGGCGAGCGCGATGTTTGTATACGCGCTGGCCAAGGGCGTTCGGTTGGGATACCTGCCGAAGAGCGATCTAAAGCCTGCACACTATGCGTGGAACGGCCTGGTGAAGACCTTTGTGACGAAGGAACCCGATGGCAACGTCGTGTTGCACGGCACGGTGAAGGTCAGCGGGTTAGGCGGCAAGCCTTATCGTGCGGGTGACTATGCGTACTACATCCACGAGCCGGTAGGCGACGATGATGCCAAGGGCGTCGGCGCGTTTCTGCTGGCTGCCAGCGAGATCAGCCGCGCGCCGTCGCAACCGCAGAAGCATCGGCCGAAGCACTCTTCTGCCGGGCACGATGCCGCTCCCACCAAGCCTTAATGACAAGCTGCATGGGGTGTTCTACCCAGCGGCGTACGGCCATAGCAAACGCAACGACGAAGACGTAGCTGATCCACGGATCGAGCTTCGCAACGTGCAGCCTCTCCGGCACTTTGTACTGGTGGATGAGCATGAAGACGTTGAAGTGCAGCAGATAGAGGCAGTACGTCGAGGTGCCGACGGCAACCAGCGGGCGGATGGCGAAGACGCTGGCTAGCGGGCTGGGGCCCGAGAGTCCGAGGATGATGAGCGCGAAGAGCGGTGAGAGCAGACCGCCGTGGATCATGATGTACGGCAGTTTGTCGGCCAGGTGGTAGGCGACGAACCAGACGGCAGTGAAGCCGATGAGGCCAGCGATCATGCGTCCGCGAACCTGAAACTTCAGCGCGTCCTGCAGGCGGCCTAGCGTGAGCCCTGCGAGGAAGGTGCAGAGGTAGGGCAGCGGCGTGAACTTGAGGAACTGAATCCAGAAGCCGCCGGAGTAACGATCGGCCATGCCCGGCAGGTGGTCCGGGTTGAGCCAGATGTAGAGCATGTGGGGAATGAGTCCGACGGCCCACAGGCCAAGCGCCATGGCGGTCAGCTTGCTGGCGGAGCGCGGCCACTGTAGACGCATCAACCACGGGAAGAGGATGTAGAGCGCGACCTCGCAGCTCAGGGTCCAGGTGACGGTCATCCAGAAGGTGGCGAGGTTGGGGAAGAAGCCCTGAATGAGCAGCGGTGTAGCGAGGGTGCCTTCCCAGAAGTCCTTCAGCGAGCGGACGTGGAACTCGGTGAAGAGCATGGGGATGCTGACGATCATGGTCAGCAGATAGACGGGGTAAAGCCGCGAGAAGCGCGCGACCCAGAAGTCCAGCGCGTTGAGCGGCTGGGGGCGGTCGGCGTAGTTATACGCGAGGATGAAGCCAGAGATGAGAAAGAAAAAGCTGACGAAGACGTAGCCGATGTCGATCAGCGGATAGAGCGAGAGCCACGGATGGGCGTTCCAGCGCAGCCCTGAGGGCGTGAAGTGGAAGAGCACGATGGTGAGCGCCAGCAGCGTGCGCAGGCCGGTGAGGGCAGGCAGAGCGGGCTTGCGTGCGAGTTTCGGCTTAGGCTGGAGTGCGGCTGCGGGTTCGCCGGTCGAGGTCGGAGCGTAAGTATTCATGCAGAAGTAAAGGGCCGTGCTCCTGGTTAGACGTGCATGGAGCTGCGCAAAGATTCAGCCTATCGCAATTCGGCGGCGCGAGATCGAGGGTTTCGCGCCGTAGGTTTAGGGTTTCGGGACTTTGCGGTTGTATCGAGGCAGAGAGCCTGCGCTAGCGGATCTCGACGTGGCTGAATCCGAGGCCGTGGAGCAGGGTGCTTAGCGTGGCCCGGGCGTTCTTGCTGGCGGCGTCGAGGATGCCGTCGCTGAGAGCGGCTTCCTGCAACTGAGCCTGCGCCTTTTGCCGGGTGATGCTCTCAAGGTTCGGGTCGGCTCGGACGAGCAGGCCCGTGGAGCGTTCGTAGACGCGGGTGTGCGCGTTGTCGATGGAGGTGAGGAAGACTTCGCTGGGCGGTAGCGTGATGTGTACGGAGCGGCCATCGCTGGACTCGGTGATTTGCACGTCCTCTGGCTTCAGCTTGGAGAGGTCGACGCCGGCGATGGTCTGTCCGTGGACGATGAGCAGCAGGCGGTCGCCTGCGAGGGCGTCGGGCAGCAGCGGGGAAGACTCATTGCCTTCGACGATGGTATCGAGCGAGTAGACGACGGACTCCAGGCGATTGAGGCCCTGGATGCGTTCGACGACGGTGGGAGCGGTGATGAGGTTGATGGGCCTGCCGGTGATGAGCGAGGCGAGCTTGCCCGCGAGGCCGGAGCGCGCGTGGTGTACGAAGGCTCCGAGCAGGGAGGCTCCGAGGAGGACGGCCAGCACGATGCCGAACATGATTCCTGTGCCGCGTCGATTGCTGCGATAGTTGTCGTATCCCGTGCTCATGGTCTCAGTGTATCGATGCTCGGGAAGAGACAACCGGCTGCCTGCGGCGTGGCTCTTATGTTGCAGGCGATCCATTCTTGTTCCGTATACGTTCGGAGATACATGCAGACGGTTACTCATCCTCTTGCCTCGCGCTTCACCGCGCCGATGACAAAGCTCGGCTTCGGTTGCGCTCCGCTTCTTGGCCGGGCATCGCGAAAGGAGTCTCTGACGGCACTTTCGCTGGCTTACGACGCCGGCATTACGTTCTTTGATACGGCGCGTTCGTATGGCTATGGGCAGAGCGAAGGTCTGCTGGGAGAGTTTCTTGTAGGCAGGCGCGACCGTGCGGTGATCTGCACGAAGTTCGGAATCTCTGCGGCGCAGAGGAACTGGAAGCAGCAGTTGCGACCGCTGGCCCGGGTGGCCGTGCGGATGGTTCCGTCGCTGCGGCAGGCGGTGCAGCGGCGTGCCGGGAACCAGTTTCAGGCTGGTGGATTCTCCGTGGCCGATCTCCATGCGTCGTTCGAGCGCAGTCTGCGTGAGTTGCGGACGGAGTACGTGGACATGCTGTTGCTCCACGCGGCGCCGATGCCGGTGCTTGAGCAAACCGATCTTTACGTTGCTCTGGAGAAGCTGGTGGAGCAAGGCAAGGTGCGTGCGGTGGGGCTCTCAGCCGATCTGGACGTAATGGCCGCCGAGTTTGCGCAGAGGATTCCGGTGCTGACGCACGCGCAGTTTGC